>VXNO01000014.1 GCA_009840575.1 Chloroflexota bacterium
GGGTAAGCGGGCATTCAAAGTCTCATTATTTACTTGGTTCTACTTAGTAGGTATCAGGCAGGTCGTTCAAGAACAGCACAGTATCGCCATGTCCCAGGCGCTGCTGATACCAGGCTACTGATTGCTCCAGCGAATCGACGACATGCACACGGGCGCGGTCAAAAGCGGTCGTTTCGATTCCGCGCAATATGGCTGCTGTTTGCGCCTCGCCCACCAGGATGATATCGGTGGCATATTCAGCCGCCAGCCGGCCCAGTTTGTGGTTTTCCTGGTCTTGCAGCGCGCCTAGTTCGATCATGCCCGGCGTTATCAGCAAGCGCGCCCCGGTCTCGTGCATGCCCAGGAGCTTCAAAGCGCCGATGATGCCGCTTGGGTTGGCGCTGTAGGCATCGTTGATGATAGTGATGCCGGCGGCGGTCTTCTCGCGGACGAGGCGGCTCTCGGCTGGCTGCAAGCGGCGGATGCGCCCGGCGATATCGCGCAGGGGAATGCCTTCGTTTCGCGCTGTGGCGATGCACAGCAGCAGGTTGCTTACATTGTGCTCGCCATGCAGGCGCGTTTCAACCTGCGCGTATTCGCCGCTTTTCACATCCATCACGCGGAAGGACAGCCCTGCGATGCTTTCGCGCATATCCTGCGCCAGCCAGTCGACGCCTTGCGCGCGGGCCTCGTCCAGCGATAATTCGCGGCTGACAGTCAGACGCTTGGCGGGGTAGCCGCGTTTGTACATGGCGCGGATGTAAGTGTTATCCCAGTTGAAAATCGCCAAGCCGTCGGGCGGCAGGTTGGCGACCAGCTCATACTTCGCCTTCTGCACATTTTCCAGCGAGCCAAAACGCTCCAGATGCTGCGGACCGACCTCGGTGATGATAGCGATATCGGGCGGCGTCAACTGGCAGATGCGCGCGATCTCGCCCGGCACATACGCGCCCATCTCGCTGATGAAAATTTCGGTGCGGTAGTCCTCCGCCAGGTCGCGGTTGATCGCCAGCGAAATGCCCATCAAGGTATTGTAACTCTTGGGGCTGGCATAGACCTGGTAGCGCAGGCTGAGGATGTCGCGCAGGAAAGTCTTGGTGGTCGTCTTGCCATAACTGCCGGTGATGCCGATGATCTTGGGCTGGGTCTGTGCCAACACAGCCGCCGCCTGGCGCAAGAATCGTCTTCGCAGCAAGGCATCCAGCGGCGTCAGCAGTCCGTTGGCAATCAGCAGCCACAGCGGCATCAGCAGCCACAGCGCCAAGCCGACCGCGCTGATGACGGCGACTTCCGCGACTGCCACCCAAGCGCCGACTATGGGCAGGGCGGACAAGAGGAGCGCCAAGAACAGAATCCGTTTGACGCGCGTTGTCATCACCAGCGGCTTCTTGACCGTGCCAGCCCGCTTGGGCAAGATGGCTGCCAGCGCGAACAAGCTGCCGGCGATGGCGTCTACTGGCTGTGCCGCCAGGGTCATCAGCGCCACGCCCAGCAAGCCAGCGCCAATCGGACGCAAAGGGGAATAGCGCTCGCGAGCCGCCAGCAGCCAGCGCAGGTAACGGCGGCTCATGTATTCTTCGATCTGATAAAACCGCGCTTGCTGCCGCAGCCGCAGCCACGCGCCAGCCAGCCAAATCAAGCCGACCAGCAGCGCCCAGATGTTTGGCATAGCTTCCCTGCCTATCGCTACCAGCGCATTATACGGGCAAGCGCGCGGGGGGCAACTCGTTCGCTTACTCGCTGCGAAAGAGCGCGTCCATGATGCTGGCGGTGCGCTCGGGGAAGTCCAGGTAGGCATAATGCCCCGCGCCGGGGTGCACAATCAGCGCGGCATCGGGCATGGTTGCTTCCAGCTTTTGCCCCATCCACAGCGGCGTTTCTTCATCCGCATCGCCCCAAATCAGCACGGTCGGGGCGGCCGCGCGCCGAGCATATGCCAGCAAGTCTTGATTAACAATGGTCACCAGCGTCCCCCGCATGATTGGCGATGCTTGCAAATAGTCCGCGGAGCCAAAGCGCTGGTTGTAGAGCCTGCGTAGACTTTCGGCGCTGGCATTCGCGCCAATTTTCGTTAAGCCGCCCCGCGCGCGCCTGTATGCGGCCAGCCGAATTCGCTGTCCGATGCTTGGCTCAACCTTGATGCCGGCGCTGTTGGAAAGCGTCATCTTATGCACGCGCTGCGGATAGTCCGCCGTCAACATCAAGCCGATGCGCCCGCCCAGCGAGTGCCCAAAATAATGCGCGCGCGCCCAGCCCAGGCTATCCAGGAATGCCAGGCAAAACTCGACATAATCGCGCACAGCCCAGGCTTGGGGTGGTTCGGCGCTTTCACCGAAGCCGGGCAGATCGGCCATGGCACAGCGATAGCCCTGCCGGCTTAGCCTGTCCGCCAGCGGAAAGAGCGTCTCGATGCTTGCGCCCCAGCCATGCGCCATCAGCAGCGGCGCGCCCTCGCCGATGACCGCCTGGCGAATTTCGATGCTGTCAATGACGCGGCGGCTGACCTGCATGGCGCTGTTCAGCCGATGGCATGTAGAGGAATTTCGACCTGGCGCGCCCGTCTGCGCTGGCTGATGGGCGTGACCGGCGGACATTCCCAAGCCAAGTCGTCAGTGGTGGATCGCTCTTTGGCGAACTTGGGCAAGATGCCACAGGCAAAGCACTTGTCGCGGCAATCGACCCGTGTCTCGCGGCGGATGCTCATCAAATAATCTTCTTGCAGAAATTTCTTGCGCAAGCCGACATCGATATGATCCCATGGGAAGACTTCGTCCAGCCCGCGCTCGCGGAAGTTATAGAAATCCGGGTCGATGCCGGATTCGGCAAAGGCTTGCCGCCAGCGCGCATGCTTGTGCTGGTCTTGCCAGGCGTCAAACTTGCAGCCCAGCTCCCAGGCGCGGCGGATGACGCGGGCCAGGCGACGGTCGCCGCGGCTCAGCCAGCCTTCAAACTCGCTGTCGTCGTAGGTATTCCAGCGCAGGTGCATGCCACCACGGCGCATCTGCCGCTTGAGCATGGCTTGCTTCTGCTCGACACTTTCGCGGGTATCTTGCGGCACCCATTGGAAAGGTGTATGCGGCTTGGGGATGAAGGTGCTGACGCCGACATTGAGCGTGGCTTTTTTGCCGAGGATCTTCGTGCCTTCGCGCAGGGTGCGCCCACAGAGGTCAATAATCGCCTGGACATCGTCCAGGGTCTCGTCGGGGTGGCCAATCATGAAATAGAACTTGATAGTGCGCCAGCCGCGTGAATAGACATCGCGCGCTGTCTGGATGACCTGGTCGTCGGGCACATATTTGTTGATGAGGTCGCGCATTTTTTCGGTGGCGGCTTCGGGCGCGAAGGTGAAGCCGCTGCGGCGCGTACCACCGATCTTCTCCAGCAGGTCGGCGCTGGCGCTCTCGATACGCAGGCTGGGCAGGCTGAGGCTCAAGCCGGCGTCCTTGTAAACGCGGTTAACTTCTTCCGCCAGTTCTTCCACCCACACATAATCAGATGATGACAAGCTGAGCAGGCTGATTTCTTCGAAGCCGGTGTAGCGCACGATTTCGTCGATGGCTGCCATGATTTCGGCGACGGGTCGTTCACGGACCGGGCGCGTAACCATGCCGGCATGGCAGAAGCGGCAGCCGCGCGTGCAGCCGCGCATGATTTCGATGGGCGCGCGGTTGTGCACGGTGTCGATATTGGGCACGATGAATTTGGTGAATGGCTTGGGCAGGGTGAGCACGATGCGCTTCAAGACCCGCGCCGGGATGCCCGGCTGGTTGGGTGTTACAGCGCGCGCAGTGCCATCGGCGTGATACTCCACATCATAAAAGCGCGGCACATACATACCCTGGATGCGCGCGATATGCCGCAGTTGCTCATGGCGGCTCTGCCCGCGCAGCCTGCCCAAAGTTTGCGCAATCTCGACGATGATCTCTTCGCCTTCGCCAATCACAAAAGCATCGATGAAATCCGCCATCGGCTCAGGGTTATAGCAAGCGTGCCCACCAGCGATCACCAGCGGATAGCGCTCGTCGCGGTCGCGGCTCATGATGGGCAAGCCGGCCAGGTCGAGCATATTGATGGCGTTGGTGTACAGCTGTTCATAGGGCAGGCTGATGCCCAGTAGGTCAAAGTCGCGGATGGGGCGCTTGTTTTCCAGCGAATAGAGCGGGATCTCCGCCTGGCGCATGACCGTTTCCATATCCAGCCAGGGCGAAAAAACGCGCTCAGCCAGCATGTCATCACGCCGGTTGACCTGATGATACAAATTCATAATGCCCAGGTTGGACATGCCCAGGTCATAGATATCGGGGAAAGCCAGCGCCACTTTGACATCGGCGCGCGCCCAGTCCTTGACGACGCTGTTGTATTCGCCACCGACATAGCGGCCCGGTTTTTCAACCTTGAGCAGATGTCTTTCGATTTGTCGCTCGATGGAGCCTGGCTGCATGACGCGCTCGCAAAACTTACTATGTCGCGGTTGGCATTACTGAGATACTCAGGAAGTATAGTCTATGCGCTAGAGTCCTGGCAAGGCGCTGGCGAAAGGACCGTATCATTTTCTATGTCACAGAGGCGCGGAGGATTGATGTAGGGACAAGGCGGTGACTCGCCTGAAATTGTTACAATAAAGGAACAGCAAATGAACGCATCGGCAATACAAACCCTGTTCGACTATCATTACGCGATGTATGACCGCATCTGGGAGAGTGCCCAGACCCTGAGCGCGGAGCAATTTGTGGCGGAAGGCGATTACTCCCTGCGTTCTGTGCGCAACCAACTCCTGCATGTCATCGAGGTCGACAACCGCTGGCTGGCGCGCTTGCAATACCTGCCGCTGCCCGACCTCCTCGAGGAGAACGTTTTCCCCGACCAAGCCACGCTGCGCCCCACCTGGGATGCCATTCGCAGCGATGTCCTGGCGTATACCCGCGACTTGCCGGATGGCGATCTGGCGGAAATCGTGGAATTGGATTTTCCGCAGCGAGGCGGAAAACAAAGCAGCCTGCGCTGGCAGATTTTGCTGCATGTAGTCAACCATGGCACCGACCACCGCGCGCAAATCCTGGCGCGTTTGCACGAGCTGGGCGCGCCTACCCTCGAGCAAGACCTGATCTTGCATCTCTGGGCGGCAACCCCCTCGGTCCCCCCGACAAGTCAGGGGGAGGCAAGTCTGGATAGGCTTTGTTGGCAGGTCGAGGACTGAAGTAAGACGCGACTGAGTTTGAACCCGTCGCTCGTCTTAGATCCGGCTCAGCGCCACGGCAATCTGCCCGGCGATACGCGCATTGTTCAATAATAAAGCGATGTTGGCGCGCATGGACTCGCCAGCGGTTAATTCACTGACGCGCCGCAGCACATAGGGCGTGATGTCCTTGCCGGCGACTCCCTCCGCCAGCGCTTCGTCCGTCGCCCGGGCGATGGCGGCTTCGGCGACTGCTCCGTCCAATGCCGCATCAGCAGGGACAGGCGCGACAACCAGTGTGCCATGCGCAGCGCCCAGTTGCTTGCCCGCGTGGATGATGGCGGCCGCGGCTTGGGGGCTATCGACGCGCTGGTCAATGGGCAGGTCGGTACGCTCGGCATAGAAGGCGGGCAGCGCGTCTGTCCCATAACCCAAGACGGGCACGCCCTGCGTTTCCAGCACTTCCAGGGTCAGCGGCAAATCCAGGATCGACTTCGCGCCGGAAGCAACGACCGCCACCGGCGTCCGCCCAAATTCAAGCAGGTCCGCCGAGACATCATGGGGGTTGCCGCGATGCACGCCGCCGATGCCGCCAGTTGCGAAGACCTCGATGCCCGTCAGCGCCGCGATAATCATCGTGCCGGCCACGGTCGTCGCGCCATGCTGCCGCAAAGCTGTAACGATAGGCAGGTCGCGCCGACTGCATTTGCGGACTGCGCCCACGGGCAGCCCCGCCAGCATGTCGATCTGCTCGCGGGTCAAGCCGATGGTGATATCGCCGTTCAGCACAGCGATAGTCGCCGGCAGCGCGCCGCCCTCGCGCACGGCGGCTTCCATGCCCAGCGCCGTCTCGATATTGAGCGGGTGGGGCAAGCCATGCGTAATCAAGGTCGATTCCAGCACGACCACGGGCTGTCCGGCGTCTAAGGCAGCTTGAATATCAGCGCGGATGTGAAGAGTTTGTCTGGCGCTCATTGAGTCCTCATTCGGCTAGCAGGTGCAGTCGGCTGCGGTGAATGCGGTTGTAAGTGTCGTCCATGCCCAGCAGCTCTAGCAGATGATCGGGGCGCAGGTTGCCACGGTCGCCCACCGATAGATGCGCCAGCAAGTCCGCGTTATCGTCAATTTGCAGCGACAGGATCAGCGGGCGCACATCCATGACGCTGCGTTTGCGGCGGCGCGTCCGCTCGACAATGATGGATTCTTTGCCGAGCAGCTCGTCGATCTTGCCTTGCAAGTCGGCGCGCTCCGGTCTGTCGTGAAAATGTATGCGGTATTCGGCGCTGATGATGCGCGATTGCATTGCCGAGCTGCGCGGGGCGACTTCTTCGATAGCCAGGATGGACAAGCCCGGCGGCGATACCGCTAGCAGCCGCGCCCGCAGGCTCGCCTCACAGAAGTCCAGCCGCTCGCGTAGGGAAATATCCAGTAGCTCGCATTCGCTGGAGATGCCTAGGGGCAGCGGCATGGCGAGCGAGATGCGCGGGCGGGTATTGAAACCGCGCGTATACAACAAGGGCAGGTCGGCGCGCCGCAAGACCCGTTCCCAGATTTTCGCCATATCCAGGTTGCTGGTATAGCGCAATGTGCCGGCTTTGCCAAAGGTGATGCGCAGCCGCTGCGCGACTGGCGACAAGTGCGTCATTTACCGCGCCTCTATGGATTCCTGGCTGGACTTGCGCTAAACTATTCTAAGGCAGAAGCGGCCGTGTTGGAAGGCGAATGAGCCAAGGACAACAGCAGGAAAATGAGCGCTCGCAGCGCAGGCGGCAGTTTATTGGGCTTTGGTTGCCGTTTCTGTTTGTACTGCTGCTGATGCTGGCGAGTGTGGCGGCAGTGCTTATCTTGCCCGCTCCTGAGCAGGTCGCGCTGGTTACAGACGTCATGCTGACATTGCTGGTGCTGTGCCCGGCGACTGCGCTACTGTTTGCGCTGCTGATTGGCGCGTGGGCGCTGGTTTTTCAGTTGCACCGCTGGAGAGGGCGCGCGCGCGCGCCATTGCGCCGGCTGGAGGCGCTGACGGCTGCGGCTTCTACGCGGGTCGATGGCTGGCTGGGCAGCGTGGATAGCTACGTGCTGGCTTGGGCTGTGCGGCTAGCGCCAGTTCGCAGCTTGCTGACCCTGTTTGACGCGCCACAGGAAAATGAAGATGAGGCGGAGACATGACTGAAGAACAAAGAGACGCAAGCAAACCGCAGGTAGAAAGAGCGCGCATATTGCTGACCGGGCTGGGTTTGGGCGCGCTGGTGGGCTTGCTATCCAGCTATTTATATGCGCGCGCTGCGGAAGAAAATGTCGATGCGGAGAACGGGATGGCCGCGTCCATATCGACCGGGCAGGCGCTGGCGGTGGCGCTGGCGGTGCTGGGCGTGGTAAGGCAGATCGCCGCTTTGGGCAAGCCGGATAAAAAGCGCCGGAAATAGACAAGTGTGCGGACGGTTCACGCTGACAGCCGATTCGGCAGCCCTGGAAAACGTCTTCGCGCTGGAAGACGCGGCAATCTGGGCAGGTCCCCGCTATAACATCGCGCCGACTCAAGCAGTGGCAGTCATCAGCGACCGCCAACCCAAATCCTTGTCCATGATGCGCTGGGGCCTCGTGCCCGCATGGGCGAAAGACCCAAAAATCGGCAGCCGCATGATTAACGCGCGCTCCGAGACGGCGCATGAGAAGCCCGCCTTTCGCAGCGCATTCAGGCGCCGCCGCTGCCTCATCCCCGCCGATGGCTATTATGAGTGGGCGCGGCAGGGCAAGCGCAAAACACCTATGTACATCCAACATGCCCAGCGCGATATCTTCGCCTTCGCGGGCTTGTGGGAGAGCTGGCAAGACGCGCAAGGCAACTGGCTGGATACCTGCACGATCCTCACCACCGCAGCCAATGCGCGCATTCAGCCTATACACCATCGCATGGCTGTCATCATCGAACCGTCAGAATATGCCTTGTGGCTGGCACCACGCGAACTTGACCCAGGCGAATGGCAGCCTCTGATGGCAGGCCCCCGCGAGCAGCAATTGAAGTACCATACTGTATCAAGTCAAGTGAACTATGTGCGCAATGACCATGCCGCGCTGATCAAACCCGCGCAGCCACCCACAGCCAATACCTTGCTGTGATTGTGGTCGGCTTTAAGTCGCCAGTCGCAGCAGCGCCATCATCAAGATAAACAAGCCCGCGAGGATTACCAAAGCGACCTTCGCCCAGTTGGGTATTCCCGTCCGGGCATCGCTGGTGGCGGCGACAGGCTGGCGGGGCGCTTTCTGCCGGCTAGCGCTTGGGGCGCGCAAACAGAGATTTGCCAGAAAGTGCGCGGCGGCGGGCGGGGTGGCGGCGGCGTGGTCAGCAAC
>VXNO01000053.1 GCA_009840575.1 Chloroflexota bacterium
CGAACTCGTCCACCGCCAGCTTCTTGGCGATCATCAGCGAGACCTTTGCCAGCTCAACCGCGAATTCGTTGATGTCATAGCCGTGGAACTGCCTGGCTGTAACGCGCCGCTTTACCTGCGAAAGGTCGCCGCCTAATTCAGCAATCCTGTCACGCAGTTCAGATTCCAGCGCCTTCATCTCTCGGTAAGCCACAAAAAGAAAGTTGCCTGAGCCGCAAGCTGGATCCAAGACAACATAATCACACAGAGCTTCATAGAGATTAAGCGCATCCGACAACTCGTTTACTGAATCTATGTCGTTGCGCCAAGGCTCTGCGATGACCGGGTCGACGATCCGTTTTATATCCGCTTCACTGGTATAGTGCGCGCCTTCCCGGTGGCGCTGTCGCGTATTCAGGCTGTATTCAAAAATATTGCCAAATATCGACGGTCTTATCTTTGACCAGTCTTGCTCGGAAGCGTTCTTCAAGAAATTGAGTTCCTGCGCGCTCAATGAAATCGGATGAATTTTTTGGAAGAGTCCGCCATTAAAGAAGTCAATATCATGAAAACGGCCCCGCCGCTTTTGGTCAGGGTAATTCATCATGGTGAAGAGCATGGTAATCTGAGCGTGGGCAAAATCCGCTTTGTCTATATGCCGGTCCCACGATCTCAAAATGCGTGTAAGCCTCGCTTCGGGCAGCAGCCCCACATCTTCGGCAATCATCGCTACCATGCACTGCAAGGTAAAACGTTGGGCGATGTCTTCTCCAACCACCGCCGCGAGCGAATGAAAGAACTCTGTCAGTTGATAAGCCGCTTCGCGCGTTACCTCGACCTGATTGTTTCTGAAGACCGGCGTGAGATTGGATCCCTGAACCAGGAACTCTAGCGCGGATCGTCTCTCGGCTATGTCGTCGATGGGTACCACATCAACTGGCTCATAGAATTGGATGTTGAAATCGTAGATCCAGATTTCGTCAAAGTTGCACAGCAAGGCATAGCGAGGGCGGACGGCGTAGTCCAAGTTTTTGTAATACTCTTCTAACTGCGTATAGTGCTTTTTCAGGTTTTCGCCGCGCTTCTTCATCTCGATCAGCACGCGCTTAGGCATCAGATAATCCGCAAATGCCACAGTCGACTTGCCATTATGCCGCTTTCTGACGCGCTCTTCATAAGCGCCTACTTCCAACGCGCCCGCGTGGCCGAAAGCCTTCATGAGCCGCTCCAGGAAGACCTGCGCCTCGCCCTTTTCGTCGCCTTGGATATTGGCGCGCCACCAGCCCGTGAACGAGCGCAGCGATTCGTCTATCGTCATAATTGCAATGTTCCGAAGGCAGAAGCAGGTTCAAACGCCATCACAACAGTTGGGCGCACAGCCACACATCCTCTGTGCCTCTGTGGTGAATCCACCTACTTCCGCAGGCGCGGATCCAGCGCATCGCGCAAGCCATCGCCGATGAAGTTGACGCAGAGCACCGTCAGCGAGATCAGCAAACCGGGCCAGAACACCAGCGTCCAGGTGATAGTCAGGTAATCCTTGCCATCAAAGAGCAAGCGCCCCCAGGTGGGGAAGTCGGGCGGGAAGCCCAAGCCCAAAAAGGACAGCGCTGATTCGGTGATGATGGCGCTGGCGATGCTGAAGGTGGCTGCTACGATGACCGGGCTCATTACATTCGGCAAGATGTGGCTGGATAAAATGCGCCCATCCCGCGAGCCGACGGCTGTGGCTGCCGTGATGAATTCGCGGGACTTCACCGAAAGCACTTCGCCGCGTACTAGCCGGGCGGTCGGCATCCACTGCAAGCCGCCGATGACCGCGACCATCAGGATGAAGACGCCGCCCTCGACGCCAAAGGAGGCTTTTAATGGCTCGCGGAAGAGCATCATCAACACCAACAACAGCGGCAGTTGCGGCAGGGCGATGAAGATATCGGTCAGGCGCATAAGCGGATTATCCAGCCGGCGGAAGTATCCCGATGCCAGCCCGATGATCGTGCCGATAGAAATGGAAACCGTCATGGCGGATATGCCGATCATCAACGATACGCGCCCGCCTTGCAGGACTCGCGCCAGGGTGTCACGCCCCAGGCTGTCGGTGCCAAAGGGATGCTCGGGTGATGAAATCTGATAGGCGGCGACGATGTCGATATAGGTCGGGTCGATCGTCCAAATCAGCGGACCAAAGACCACGCCTAGCACAATGGCCGTCAGCACGCCAACGGCAATCAGCGCCAGCTTGTGCTTGCGGAATTGTAGCCAGGCATCGCCAGCGAAGGTGCGCGCTTCGACGAATTCTGCGGGGTCGAGGTTCTTGGGTTTTGCTTTGACTGTCGCGGTCATCTTCGGCTGCCCCTAACAAGATTACGAGTAAGTCACGCGCGGATCGAGGATGCCATAAAGCACATCGGCGACGATATTGAAGATGACCACCAGCACCGCGAAGATGAAAGTGACCGTCTGGACTGTCGGCAGGTCGCCCCCCTGGATAGCGATGATCAGGTATTGCCCGATGCCATTGACGCGGAAGATCTGCTCGGTGATGAGCGCGCCCGCGAAGATACCGGGGATCTGCAGGGCGATGAGCGTAACGACCGGGATGAGGCTGTTGCGCACGGCGTGGCGCGTGACCACAGTCCGCTCTGTCAAGCCTTTGCTGCGCGCGGTGCGGATGTAATCCTGCTGCAAGTTATCCAGCGTGGAGGCGCGCGTGTAGCGGCTCATTTGCGCGGTGGTATACAACGTCAGCACCGTCACCGGCATGAACATCTGCCGCAGCTGCAGCTGCAGCGTCTCCATATCCGTGACCACAAGGGTCGTGTCATACACCGATGGGAACCACTTCAGGTTGACGCTGAAGACGATGATGAACATCAGCCCCGTGAAGAAAGTCGGCACAGAAAAACCGACCATCATGGCGAAGGTGCCCACCTGGTCGAAGATCGAATACTGCCGATAGGCCGAATACACGCCCACCGGCACGGCAATCAGCACGCCGAGGAAATAGGATGAGCCCACCACCCAAAGCGTCTGTGGCAGGCGCTCGGCGATGATGTCGATGACGGGGCCGCGCGTCGCCCAAGAGATGACGCGCACGCGGTCTTCGCTGCCGGGGAAGGTGACACCCAAGGTCGTTTCGATGAAGTTCAGCGGCTCGGCGATGAAGAACTGCTGCAGCCATTTGACATATTTGACGAAGAAGGGGTCATCCGCGCCCAGCGCCTCGCGGATCTTCTGGCGCACCTCGGGCGGGATGGTCAGCGGCAGGTTGCCGGTCGGGTCGCTGGGTGAGAGATCAACGACGGCAAAGATGATGAAGCTGATGACGAGAATTGTGGGTATGGCGGTCAGCAACCGGCGAACGATGTATTTTCCCATGCTACCACCCTCGTCTCGTTTCGGTCCGATGCAAAGCCGCTCTTGCGTACAATCTGCTCAAAAAAAGCCTGCGAAATTGTTTCCTTGCGCTTATGCTGATGACTATAGCACCTTTTGCAAGGATTAGGCAAAAATCCATAGAAATCGAGACCGCAACCGAATGCCGCCCTCCCCCAAAACTGGCGGGGGAAGGCGACAAAGCGGGTTTCAGCAGATTTACATGCGAGTCCAGTCAGCGATATTCCAAAGTTCAGAATCCCAGGCGTTCATATCCACGCCATGGATGCTGTTGTGATGCGCCGAGACGCTGCCGCGATACACCAGCGGGATGACAGCGCCGGTCTGCACGAGCATGTCGTTCATCTGGATAGCCAACGCCGCGCGCTCTTCCAGGACGGCGGTAACCGCCATCTCGGCGAGCAGGACATCGTAATCTTCGTTGTACCAGCGCACAACATTGTTGCCGTTCCAGCTGTTGTCGGGATGCGTGATCTGGCTGCTAGCCCAACCGCTCATGTAGGTCTCGGGGTCGGTGCCGCTGGAGCCATTCGTGTACATCTCGATGTCGGTATAGAACTTCGAGTAGGTATCGGGGCTGGCGATATCGCCGCCGAAGAAGACGGCTGCATCGATATTGCGCAGCTCAGTCTCGATGCCGATCTCGCTCCACCATTGCTTGATGAGCGCCTGGGTATTTTGACGCACGGCGTTGGTGCTGGTCTGATAAGAGACCTTGAGCGGGATGCCATCGTATTCGCGGATGCCATCGCCGTCGCTGTCCATGATGCCGGCTTCATCCAGCATCGCGTTGGCGGCGTCGATATCCTGCGGGCAGGGCCCGTTGTTGGGCGAGGCATAAATCGGCGGGCCCGGCAGGATGTTGCAGGTGGCGATGCCGCCCGCGCCATAGAGCTGCCCGGCGATGATCTCGCGGTCAATGGCTTTGCTCATCGCCATCCAAACCGCGTCGACTTGCAGGAAAGGATGCCCATTGCTGCCATCCGCCATCCAGACTGAGCGGTTCTCGCCCAGCGCCGGGTCGGGGTTAGTATGGTTAATCAGCAGGCGCTCGACGCTGGTGGCAAAACCAACGATGACCGTGCCTTGCCCAGCCGCTTCCATCGCCGAAAGTACAGCGGGAGAAATCTGCAAGTTCCAGGCGTAATCGGCTTCTCCGGTTTCCAAGACAGCGCGCGCGGCAGATTCCGCATCGCCACCGCCCTTGAAGACAGCGCGGTCAAAGGCCGGCTGGCCTTCGATGCGGTAGTTGGGGTTGGCGGCGTAGGTGATGACATCGTTGGTGCGGAAGTCGGTAACCATGAAGGGACCTGTGCCGATGGGTCCAAAGCTCTCCTGGCATTCCAGCGCGCCCGCGCCGATGCAGCCTTCAAACTGCGCCTTTTGGATGATGGGCGTCAGGTAGCCCACAAAAGGACCATAGGGGAAGGGCTTGGCGACATCGAAGGTGATAGTGACGGTATGATCATCAACCGCTTCGATCGATTCGACATTGGCAAATTGATCCAAGACAGTGCAGCCGGTTTCCGGGTGCATGCAGAACTCACCGCTGAAGACGACATCGGCAGAGGTGAGCGGCGAGCCGTCCGACCAGGTGATGCCTTCGCTCAAGATCCAGGTGATGGTGGTCAAATCTTCGGAGACGCCGCCATTAGCCACTGTGGGGATCTCATCGACCAGCCAGGGCACCATGATGCCATCGGGGTCATAGCGGGCCAGGGGCTCGAGCACGAGGGCAGCGGCTTCAAATTCTTTGGTGCCATTGCCAAGGTAGGGGTTCATGTGAGACGCCGCCTGCCAAAACAGGATGTTGACGGTATCTCCATCTTGCGCCACGCCGATGCCGGCAAATGCCGACAGCGCCATGACAACGATCAACAGAATTGCGAGTTTACTCTTCATTAGGTCCTCTCCAGGCAGTTGGATAAACAGAAATTGCACAGCACCGCAAGTATAGCGGAATTCGCGCGATTATGGCAAACGGCAAGTTATGAAGCAAAAGGGGCGTGGCATTGCGCCACACCCCAGGGTACTGCTATTGCGTTGCGATTTATTCGCAGGCGAACCTACATGCGATACCAATCTTCGACGTTCCACATTTCGCTGTCCCAGCCGTTCATGTTGACGCCTCCAACGGTGTTGCTGTGCGCGGAGACGCTGCCACGGAAGACCAGCGGAATGATGACGCCATTGTTGATGATGATGTCATTCATCGCCTTGACCAGCTCGGCGCGGGCTTCAATGCCGCCAGTGCGGGTTAGCTCGTCATAGAGCGCGTCATATTCCGGGTCGCAGTGCCGCGGCACATTGCGCCCCAGCCAGCCGTTGTCTGGGGTCGGCGCAGCGCCACAAATCCAACGCACCATGAAGGTCTCGGCATCGGGGCCGCTGGTGCCGCTGGTGAACATCTGCACATCGCTGTAGAACTTCTGGTAGGTATCCGGGCTGGCGGTATCGCCACCGAAGAAGACGGCGGCGTCAATGTTGCGCAGCTCGGTCTCGATACCGATTTCGCCCCACCACTGCTTGATCAGCGCCTGGGTGTTCTGGCGCACGGCGTTGGTGCTGGTCTGGTATTGCACAACCAGGGGATGTCCATTGGCTTCGCGGATGCCATCGCCATCGGTATCGATGATGCCGGCTTCGTCCAGAATGGCATTGGCGCCGGCGATATCCTGCTGGCAGCCCAAGAAGGTCTCGGAGACATTGACAGGCGGTCCGTTGACCAAGTTGCAGGCGGGCGCGCCGCCAGCGCCATAGAGCTGCCCGGCGATGATGTCGCGGTCGATGGCCATGTACATGGCATCGGCAACCTCAGGAATTGTCAGGAATGGGTGGGGGTTGTCGCCGTCCATATAGACGCTGCGGTTCGGGTTGTCAGGGTTGACATCCGTCTGGTTGAGCATGATGCGCTCGACGCTGGAGGAGAATGCGACCACGACAGTGCCTTGCCCGGCCGCTTCCATGCCGCTCAATACCGCGGGTGAGATTTGCAGGTTCCAGGCATAGTCGGCTTCGCCGGTCTCCAGCACAGCGCGCGCGGCGGATTCGGCATCGCCGCCGCCCTTGAAGACGACGCGCTCAAAGTGTGGCTTGCCCTCTTCGCGGTAGTTGGGGTTGGCGTTATAGGTTACGACGTCGTTGGGACGGAACTCATCAACCATGAAGGGACCTGTGCCAATCGGCGCGAAGTTCTGCTCGGTGCAAGCGGACATCTGCGCGCCCATGCAATCGGCGAATTGCGCGGCTTGCAATATCGGCGCTGACGACGAGACGAAGGCGTTGTAGGGGTAGGGCTTGGGCACGCTAAAATGAATCTTCAGCGAGTTGTCGCCCAGGTCTTCAATGTCTTCAATATCGTTGTAGTAGTGCGCGGTGGAGCAGCCGCCCTCGGGATGGGTGCAGTACTGCCAGGTGAAGATGGCATCATCGACCGTCAGAGGACTGCCATCCGACCACATAACGCCGTCTTTGAGCTTCCAGGTGATGCTCATCAGATCTTCGGAGACGCCGCCATTCTCCAACGTGGGGATGGACTCCGCCAATGTCGGAACGATGACGCCGTCAGGGTCAATGCTCGCCAGTGGCTCGACGATGAGCGCAGCCGCGTCAAAGTCCTTGGTGCCGCCCGACAAGTAGGGGTTCAGGATAGAAACCGCTTGCCAATAGAGGATGGTGACTTCACTGGAATCCTGCGCGACAGCCACGCCGCCAAAGAGCGTACTGAACAGGAACAAGCAAAGCACAAGAGCAAGTTTGATGCGCATGGTGAATCCTTTCGATAGATGCTTGCCAATATGAATAAATCTTGCCTTATAAGTATACACGCTCTGCGACGCTTTTTCAAATGCGCTTCAAATTGGGGAGTGGGCAGACCCAATCAAGCGCTGGGCGTCTTGCGCAGCAGCTCGATCAATATCGCCAGGATGACCTTAACCATATAATACACGCTGCGAATAGGCGTGATGGAGGAGGAGCCGTGCTGGCGCGGCATCATCTGCGCTGGCGCTTCGATCTGCCGCAAGCCACTGCGCCAGGCGATTAAGATAGCTTCCGGCTCGGGGTAATCGTGCGGGTAGGCGCTGGCGAAGAGCGCAATCGCCCGCTGATTAAATGCCGCGCAGCCTGAGGTCGGGTCGGTGATGCGCTGGCGAATAATCAGCGAGAGCAAACGCGCCAAAATCGCGCTGCCCAGCCGCCGCAGCCTCGGCGTGCCATAATCGCCCGCGCCCACGAAGCGCGAGCCAATCACAATATCGGCTGTGCCCGCGCTCAGCGCCGCCAGCAACTGCGGGTTGTTTTGCGGCGCATGTTGCCCATCCCCATCGTTGCGCAGGACAATCGTATAACCCTGTCGCGCCGCGAATTGAAAACCCGCTTGCACAGCCGCGCCTATGCCGACATTGTAGGGCATGCGCAGCACCTTCGCGCCAGCCGCCTGGGCAGCCGCTGCCGTGTCATCGCGGGAGCCATCGTCAATCACCAGCGTGTCGGCTTGCGGAAGCGCCTCATGGATGCCACGCAAGGTCGCGTCGATGCTGCGCCCCTCGTCCAGGGCCGGCAAAATCACCAGAATGCGGGAATTTTCCATAAGCGGCATGGTAATCCAGTTGGGCTACGTTGCAAAGGATTGGGCTGAGACTCGGTCATTGCCTATGCCGCGCGGCAGGACTCTCGTGTAGAATTGAAGGTAATGTGGCGCAATTTTGCGATTGCGCCTGATCATAACAGCCGGAGTTCCCC
>VXNO01000099.1 GCA_009840575.1 Chloroflexota bacterium
AGCTAGCTTCTATGCATAGATTCGCAATCAGCGACGCTCCCCTTCCCTGATGATTCGGGGAAGGGGCTGGGGAGTTGGGGTAGAAAACCGCCCGCGCCTGCACAACACGCATCGCGCATCAATGCTATACTGCCCGCCATGCAAAAACAGCGCAGCATTCTTGACCTAATTTCGCGCGTCAAAGACCGCGGAGCCGCGCCCTACTTGCTCGGCTTGCTTGATGCGCTGGAGCCAGCCGCGCCTATCCTGGCCAGCAGCTTGCTGGTCGCCCAGCCTTTGGCGAATCTGTGGGGGGCCGGCGATGCCTGCCGCGAACTGGCTGACCTGCTGGATTCGCCGACTGGCACGCAGCAATTGCGCGACCTGCTCAAAGACAAGCGCCAGGACTAGCCGCGATGGAAACCACAACGCAGCAGGTGCTCAGCCTTCTCTTAGTATTTGCGACTATCGTGCTGGTATTTGCGGCGCGGATATTGCAGGCGCGGGCGGGCAGTCGCCGTAAATTGCGTTCAATACCCGCCTTTGAGCGCATCCCCAACTGGGGTAGCCAAGCCATCGAAGCTGACAGTCCCTTGCACCTGGCATTTGGCAGCGCCAGCATCGGCGAAGACAACACCACCACCGCCTTGGCAAACGCGGAACTTTTTCAGCGCATCATCGCCAATAATAGCGCTGGCGATAGCCCGCCGACGCTTTCGACATCCGCCCCTACAACCATCCCGCTGGCGAGCGCGACAGTCGCCGCAGCCTGGACGGGCGCTGACGGCGCGCGCAACCTGCATTGGTATCCACAGGGCAAACGCGCGCTGGGCTATGCGGCTGGCATAAGCGCTGTCATCGGCGAAGACGCGCCCGCAGCCCATATCCTGGCTGGCAGTTTCGGCATGGAACTGGGGCTGATCCTGGATAGCGCCGGGTGCAATCGACAAGGCAGCCTGGCGGTCAGCGACCAGTTGGAAGGGCAGGCAGTGGCTTTTGCCATGGCCGACGAAGCGCTGATAGGCGAAGAATTATTCATCGCCCCCGCCTATGTTGCCGACGCGAGCCGCTTGCCAGCCGCTGCCATCGTCATGGATATCTGGCGCGCCTTGCTGATGATCCTGGTTGCGGCGGCGCTGGTCATGGGTATTGCCGGGCAGTTGCCCTGGCTGAGCTGGCAATTGCTGGCGCTTGTTGCGCTGGTCGCGCTAGTCCTCGGCGTAATCTTGTGGACGTTGCGGCGGAGGCGCGCTGAGGCATGAAAGGGTGGCGGACTGTTGGCGCTTCGATAGCGGCGATAACCGGCTTCCTGGTCGGCTTCACGGCTTTGCTCAGCCTCTTGCTGGGCGATAATCCAGCGCTGTTTGGCGATGACCCGCAGGCAGAGGCGCTGGCGCAGAATCTTGCCTTGCCCGGCGCGGCGCTGCTGCGGCTGCTGGTGATTATGCTGGCGCTGAGCATCGTGATTGGCATCGCCAACTTGCTGCTCTTGCATGCTCGGCGCATGGCTGGCGGGCGGCTGATGAGCGGCATCCTGCTGGCAAGTTTCGCCGCGGCAATCGGCTGGCGCATCTTGCTGCCGGGCGAAGTTTCGCTGCTGGAGGCGATCCAACTACCGATTGAGTCGGCTTTGGCGGCGCTGCTTTGCCTCACCTTGGTGGCCGGCGGCGCGCGCATATTGACGAAGCGCAGCGATATCTGGGGGCTGCTCTTAGTGCTGGTTGTGGTCGTCGTCCTGCTGGGCAGCCTGCCATTTCCCGAGCTCGCCCCTATCGCCGCATTCAGCGACTGGCTGATGCGCATCCCGGCGCAGGCTGGCGCGCGAGCCATCTTGTTAGGCATCGCCCTAGGCAGCGTTGTGGTCGGCGCGCGCGCGCTGCTGGGGCAAGACCGTTCGCTGCGGGGCTAGCCAATGAGCGATGATTACAGCTGGCTGGACGAGCCGCCGCCCGAAGCAAATCAGCCCAGCGCGAGCGAACCCGCCAGCCAGCGCCGCTTCACCCTAAGAATGCCTCGCTTCTTGTCCCGCTTGCGAATCCGCCGCCGCGCGCCAAAAGCAGCCGCCCAGCCTAGCGCGAGCGCCTCCCTATTAGGCAGCCAGCGCGAGCGCCCCTTGACCGAGCTGGACCAGCGCTTAAAAGCCTTGCGGGAACGTTCGCTGGCACCCGAACCCAGAGACGAGTGGGCTGAACTATATGATGTAGACCAGGCGCTGAGCTCGCCAGCATTGCAGGAGAAGCCGGGCGGCGTCATCAGTGCCGTCGCCCTCTCGCAGGCGCAGCAGGCGCAAGTCGACCTGTTGACGGAGATCGTCGGCGGGCAATCGAATCCAGCCCAGGCACCCGCCAGGCGCAGCCTCGCCTCCGCAGCCTCGCAGTCCTTGCCGAGCATGTCGCGCTTGCTGACGGTGGCGCTGCTGCTGCTCTTCGTCGCGCTGCCATTTGCCTCTTCGGAGTATGCCACTGGCGCGCTGCCACCAGCCGACTTCGCCGACGACCCACAAGCGAATGCTTACTTCGCGGCGCTGGACAGCCTCGCGCCGGGGGATTATGTGCTTGTCGCGGTGGAATATGGCTTGGGGGCGGCAGCCGAATTGGACGCGCTGACGGACTTAACCCTGCGGCATATTTTTGCGCGGCGGGCTAGAGCCATCTTCGCCACCAGCAACCCAATCGCCTACCTGCATGCGCAAAACCTGCTCGAAAATATCCGCGCCCAATCCGCGCAGGCTGGCTTGCGGCTCGTAAACGGTCTTGATTATTTGCTGCTGGACTACTTGCCGGGCGGTGCGCTGGGCATTCGTGAACTGAGCGAGAACTTCGCCGACATCGCGCGAAGATCCCTGCGTGGCGCGCCGACCAGCTTGCCCATCGATTCGCTAACCGGCCTAAAGATGCTGGTGCTGGTCGCCGACGGACTTGACGATGTGCGCAACTGGGTGGAGCAAGCGCTGCCCGAGGCTGGCACACGGAATCTCTATGCCGCGACCAGCCTGGCGGCTTCGCCATTGACGCGCGCTTATGTGGAAGGCATTGACCGCTTTGCCGGCTTGGTCGTCGGCTTGCGCGCCGCCTATACCTACGGCGCTATGCTGGATGCCGCCTTGAGCGTCGATGCCCAGGCTCCAGAGCAGATTATCGAAATTGCCGATGCTTCTTCATCCTCAGCCAGCGGCACCAGCCCGCTCACTCCGCCACCTTCGCCCAGCCCAAGCCCGCTGCCAACCGACACGCCACGCCCGACTTCTACACCTACGCCGCTGCCAATCGACAGCCCCAGCCCTACGCCGACCACCGCCATGCTGCGCATCGTGGAAGTTACATCGCCGCAGTCGCCGGTCAATATCCGCGTCGGGCCTTCCACCGCCCAAACCGTCTTGGGGCTCGCCTATAAGGGCGATATCCTGCCCGTGCTGGACGCCAGCGCCGATTCCAGTTGGTACAAGGTCTTGATGTCAAACGGCTGGGAAGGCTGGATATCCGGTAACATCGTGACGGAAAGCCTCGTGCCAGTACCTGCGTCTGGCGGCGATGATTCAGCCAGCCTTACGAGCGAGCGGACTGTGCTGAGCCGCTTTGTTCCACGCCGCTATGGCAAAATTGAGCCGCGCTTCTCGCAAGCCAACCAAGACCCAAGTTCGACCTTGGGCGCGATTGTCCAATTGCGAGAACGGGCTGAAGCAGCGCCGCGCCTGCAAGCGCTGACGATGGGCACAGTCGCGGCGGTGTTGGCAATCACGCTGGGCAACCTGGCCGCCGCGATTGGCGCTTTGTTTCGGCGCAGGGGCGGGCGCGCATGACAGAAAATACCCTCACGCTGATTAGCTTTGCGCTCACTATGATGGTATTTAGCTACCTGTTGGGCGACCTGCCTTTGATACGCCACCTGTATCGCATCGCTGTCTATATCTTCATCGGCATGAGCGCGGCTTTCACCTTGATTGTTGGCTATGAAAATTTGCTGCTGCCCTATTGGCAGGATGCGCAAAATCCCGCCATCAGTTGGACTGCGCTGGGCAGCCAGGCGGATATCGTGGTTTTTGGCACGGCGCTGCTCTTCACTGCCTTGCTGCTATTGAAGCCGGTGACGCGGCTGGGCTGGCTGACCAACAGCATCCTGGCGGTGGTTGTGGCGCTGGGGGCGGCGGTCGGCATCGTGGGCGCGCTACGTGGCACGTTGCTGCCTTTGCTCTCCGCGACTGCCAGCCTGCCCGTCTTGGATGCTGAGCTTGGCGCGCTGCTCGAGTCGCTGTTGGTGTTGCTGGGCACAATGACGGCGCTCTACAGCTTTCATTATCAGGCTAGCTCCAGCGGCGAGGGAACTTCATTTGGACTGGGCAAAGCCTTCCGCAGTATCGGCAAAGCCTGCGTTGTGGTGGCTTTGGGCGCGATTTATGCCGCGGCGATATTGAGCAGCATGACGATATTGACCGAGCGCATCGCTTTTCTATTCCAATTTGGAGCTTGAGCGATGACTTCGCTACAGCCCAGCTCCATCCTGGCGGTGGATATCGGCAGCGTCAACAGTCGCGCCTTGCTCTTTAATGTGGTGGATGGCGCGTATCGGCTGGTGAGCCAGGGCGCGGGCAGCACAACTATCGGCGCGCCCAAAGATGATGCCCTCGTCGGCGTCGTGAATATCCTGCGCGATATGCAGAAAAATGGCACGCGCCAACTGCTGGATGAAAATGCCCGCATCATCCGCCCCGAGCAAGCCGACAATATCGGCGTTGATTACTGCTTGACGATGACCAGCGCCGGGCACCCTTTGCGCGCGCTGCTGCTTGGGCTGTATCCACAGCGGGATATCGCCGGGCTGCGGGCTGCTATCGCGCCTTTTGAGGTGGATGCCGTCGCCGAAATCCACCTGCACGATGGCTTGGGGGCGCGTGGGCGGCTCAACCGCCTGGTGCACAGCCGCCCGCAGCTTGTCATCGTGGCTGGCGGCATAGACGGCGGCGCGCGCGCGTCCCTGCTGGAGATGCTCTCGCTGCTGCGGCAGGCGCTGTCTTTGCTGCCTCTGGGCAGTCGCCCGGTGGTGATTTATGCCGGCAACAACGATTTGACGCCGGCGCTGCAGGAGATGCTCAGCCAGCAGGTAGAAGTGATCACCGCGCCCAATATCCGCCGCGTGGACGGGTCGCTGGCGCTGGGCGGGCTGCAGGCTGTCCTGGCGGAAGCCTTTAACTCGCACAAACGGCGTCTGCCCGCTTTTCAAAATCTGGCGGCTGTGTCAGATTCAGGCATTGTGTCGACGGCGCGCGGCATCGAAACCATCGCCGCTTATTTTTCGCGCGCAACGAAGCAGGCTGCGTTGGCGGTGGATGTGGGCAGCGCTCGCACGCGGATTACCCTGGCGCGGGCTGGCTCGGCAAGCACGGCGCTCTGCAGCGACATTGGGCTGGGGCACAGCGCCGCCGATACCCTCGAGCGCGTGGGCGAAGCGGCGCTCGTCCCCTGGCTGCCATTTCACCCTCGCAAGGGCGAGCTGGCGCAATACGCGCTGAAGAAGGGCTTGCGCTTGACGCATGTGCCGCTGGATATGCGCGAGCGCTATATTGAATATGCGCTGCTGCGGGTGGGCTTGACTTATGCGCTGGCGGAGTTGGGTGAGGTGCCGCAGCCGGGCTTGCTCCTCCTGGCGGGCGCGGCATTGACTGGCGGCGGCACAGGCGCATTGACCACGCTGCTGCTGGCGGACGCGCTGGACTGCGCAGGGGTGATGCAAGTCATGTCGGACACGCATGTGGCGCTCTCGGCGCTGGGCGAGCTGGCTTCGGTCGCGCCTGATGCGGTTGTACAATTGCTGGATGGTGGCATTCTGCACAACCAAGGTTATCTAATTCGCCTGACCGGCAAGGCTCCGCTCGGCGAGCCGGCTTTGACGATGCGCATCAAGCGGGCAAATGGCGAAACTAGCCAACGCGAAATCAACGCGGGCGATATCTGGCGCTTGCCACTGGCGGGGACAGAGCAAGCTGAGCTGCGGATACAGATGCGGCGCGGCGTGCATATTGCGGGCAAAAGGCGCTTGTCCCTGACCGTGACGGGCGGACGCGGGGGGCTGCTGGTGGATGCGCGGCTGGACGCCCTGGCGCAAAGCAGTACCATGACCGAGCGCGCTCTGCTGCTGCTGCGCTGGTATGCCGCCGCCAGCGGAAAAGACCATCAAGTGGCCATCCCCGAAAGCTGGCTCGCGCCGCCCGACGAGTAGCCGCTTTGCAATTATTTGACCGCGCCCATAGTCAGTCCGTAAACCACATTCTTGCGGATGAACATGGCCAGGACGAAGATCGGCAGCATCACCACCAACCCAGCCGCCGCCATCTGCTCCCACATAATGCCGCGCGCACCGCTGGTCGTCATCAGCGCCACCTGCATGGTGCGCATCTCGCGGCCGATGATCAGCGCGAACAAAAACTCGTTCCAGGACATGATGAAAGCGAAGACTGACGCCACGAGGATGCCCGGGCGGATCAATGGCAGCGAAATATAAAAAAGCACCTGAAAATCGTTGCAGCCATCGACATAAGCCGCCTCCTCAATTTCGCCGGGCAGCGCGTCCACAAAGCCTTTGATCATCCAGATGGCATAAGGCAGCACGATAGACATATTGACGATAATCAAACCCAACTGCGTGCCTAAGAGCGGACGATTGAAGACTTCAATGCTGCGGAAGAGGGTGAAAAAAGGAATCGCTACCACGATGGCGGGGATGAACTGCGTCGTCAAAATCCATATCAGCAGCGCGCGATTGCCCAGGAACAAATAACGGCTGAAGGCGTAGGCGGCGATGGTCGCCAGCGGGATGGCGATTAAGATTGTCGCGCCCGAAACCACCACGCTGTTGACCACGCTGGGCAGCATGTTGCGCCCGACTTCGCCGCGTTCACGATCGGTGCCAGCGTTGATGAGCACAGAAGTATCGGAGAAGATGATGCGGAAGTTGTCCAAGGTCGGCGTGAAGAGGATATCGGTGGTATAGGCTTTTTCCTGTGGCTTGATCGAGGTCAGCGCCAGCCAAAGGATCGGCAGCATGATGAAGAAGATAATCAGCAGCAGCGCCGCCGTTTCCAGCAATTTGCCAGCGGTCAGGGACTTGGTCATGGCTCAGTCGCGGTTGAGCACGAGCGCCACATACAGCGCCGCGCAGATGGTCAGCACGATGACGAGGATGTAGGACATCGCCGAGGCATAGCCAATATCCAGGCTGCGCACGAAGCCCATCTGGTGAATGTAATAATTGATAGTCTGGGTCGCGCGCACGGGTCCGCCGCCGGTCATGGTAACGACCTGGTCGAACATCTTCAGCGAGAAAATCGTCTTCAGCATGGTAACAATCAGGATGACCGGGCGCAGCAGCGGCAGGGTAACGCGGAAGAAAATCTGCACGCGGTTAGCGCCATCAATGCGCGCCGCTTCGAAGACCTGCTCGTCGATCGAGCCCAGCGCGCCCACAAACATCAGCGCAATCAGTGGCGCCCAGCCCCAGGTCTCGCTCATTGCCAGCATAAACAGCGCCCAAAACTTATCGCCCAGCCACACGATGGACTCGCTGATATAAGGAATCTCCACCAATGGCAGCGCGTTAAGCAACGAAATCAGCGCGTTCAACGGCGCGACCAGCACCTGATCGATGAGCAGGTCGTAAATCCCGTAATTCTCATTGAGCATGAAGCGCCAGCTGTAGCCCTTGAGCGCCGGGCTGACCGCGAAGGGGAAGATCAACAGCACCTTGGTCAAGGTGTGCAGCCAGCCGCCTTTTTGTACGATCACCGCGATGAACAAGCCGATAATCACCGACAAACCAACACTGATGACGGTGAACCAAAAGGTAACTTCCAGGCTGTTGATGAAGCGCGAGTCGCTGAAGGCCCGCGTATAATTGTCCAGCGACAGCAAGCTCCAGTCGATGTGGATGCCGCCCTCGCCGAGCTGCACAGCGAATTGCGGGGCGCGCCGCAGGTTGTAGCTGTGAAAGCTGTAATACAGCGCAGCCAGCAACGGATAGATCGTCGTCAAGACGATGACGAGCAGCGCCGGTCCTATCAGCAGCCAAGGCACCCAAGGTTTCTGGCGCATGGTTTACTTTCTTCCCCTCCCCAAACCC
>VXNO01000118.1 GCA_009840575.1 Chloroflexota bacterium
GGTTTGGGGCGGGGGCAAAGCAACGCGTATCCAGCAGATTCGCCACTCCCGCCGACGGGGGATGGGAGATGGGGTATGGCGCGCCCGTACTCTATCTTGAGCCAGCGATAGTCCTGCCCTATGATAGACGCGATATTGCTGTTTCGCGACATTTTTTATGGAAGGCAAGCAACGAATGCGCATAGCGCTGGACGCGATGGGCACAGACAGCCGCCCGCTAAACGACATTGCCGGCGGGGTGCTGGCGGCGAATGAATTTGGCGATGCCATCGTCCTGGTCGGTGACGAAGCGCGCATCAAAGATGAGCTGCGGAAGCACCCGGTCTCCGCCGGGACGGTAGAGATTTTGCATGCGCCCGACGACATCGCCATGGACGAAAAACCCACCGACGTGCTCAAAGCCAGCCCGACCTCGTCGATCTATATGGCGCTGGACGCGGTCAAGCGCGGTGAGGTGGATGCCTTTGTTACTATGGGCAACACCGGCGCTGTCCATGCCATCGCCACTTTGAAAACCTTGCGGCGCATCTCCGGGGTCAAACGCCCGGTGCTTTCGGCGCTCTTCCCCATCAACCGTCATCGCATGATCTTTCTGGATGTCGGCGCGAATGCGGATGTGCGGGCGGAATGGGTGCCGCAATTCGCCATCATGGGCAGCATCTATGCCCAGCGCGTACTCGATTGCCCACAGCCGCGCATCGCCCTGCTCTCGAATGGCGCGGAAGAAACCAAAGGCAACCAGCTCATCCGCGAGTCGGCGGAACTGCTGCGGGGTAGCGAGCTCAATTTCGTCGGCAATGTCGAACCGGTCGAATTAATGGGCGATGTGGCTGATGTGGTCGTCATGGATGGCTTCGTCGGCAACATTGTGCTCAAGATGTTTGAGGCAACCGCGCAGTATATGGCGACATTGATCCGCCACGAGTTCCGCAATGACCTGCTTTCCAGCATCGGTGGCGCATTGGCGCGACCGGCATTCCAGCGCATCCGCCGCCAGGTCGATACATCCGAGATTGGCGGCGCGCCACTGTTGGGCGTCAATGGGGTTGTGATTATCGGACACGGGCAGAACTCGCCCATCGGCATCAAAAATGCCATCCAGCAAGCCCGTACAGCCGTTCGTGAAGATGTCATCGGCGCGATCCGTTCTGGCATCGCCCAGCAAGCCAAATGAATCGGAGCAAGCCATGCAGCTAACGCGGAACGGAAAAAAGCGCGTTGTCATCACGGGCTTGGGCTTGGTATCGCCTTTGGGGGGCAAGCTGGCATTTTGGGACGCTTTGCAAAGGGGCGAAAGCGGCATCCGCAAGCTGCAGAATATCGAATGTGGCCACCTGGATGTGCGCATCGGCGGCGAGGTAAAGGACTTCGATTCATCGGCGGTCATCCGCCCCAAAGAAGCGCGGCGTATGGGCAGAGCCACCCAATTCGCCCTGGTGGCGGCGCAGCAAGCTATCGAGGACGCCGGCTTATCGCGGGAGGAGCTGCGCGAAATCGGCGAGCGCGTCGCTACGGTTATTGGCACGACGCTGGGCAGTTACGAAGTCGGCGAGAAAGGCATCCGCAGCTGGCGCGAGTCGGGCTTTCGGCGCGCCAACCCCACCAGCATCGTCAACGCCTTGCCCAATATGCCCGCGCATTATGTGAGCAAGCGCTTTGGCGCGGTCGGCCCGCTGATTACGCCGTCAGTAGCCTGCGCGACAGGCATCCAGGCGGTAGGAGAAGCCTGCGACCTCATCCAACTGGGCAAATGCGATCTGGCGCTGGCCGGGGCGATGGATGCTGTCATCATCGACTACATCCTGGCGGGCTTCAGCGCCACCCGCGCCTTGACACGCGACTATAATGACGACCCAAGCGCCGCTAGCCGCCCCTTTGATAAAGACCGCTCCGGTTTCGTCCTAGGTGAAGGCGGCGGCATCTTCATCGTCGAGAGCCTGGCAAGCGCACTGCGGCGCGATGCGACCATCTATGCCGAGATTTTAGGTTATGCCGCGTCATCGGATGCGTATCATGTGGCTGCGCCTGACCCCCATGGCGGCGGCGCAAGACGAGCCATGCGCTGGGCGCTGGACGATGCCCGTGTCAACAGCGATGAGATCGAAACCATCAACGCGCACGGCTCGTCCACACAAGCTAATGATGCCATCGAGACAGCCGCCATCAAACATGTCTTCGGCGAAGATGCTTACAAAATCCCCGTCAATTCCACCAAGAGCATGATCGGTCACGCCATGGCTGGCTGCGGTTCGCAAGAACTGGCGGCTTGCCTGATGACATTGACGCGCGAAGTCCTGCACCCGACCATCAATTATCACAGCCCTGACTCAAACTGCGACCTGGATTATGTGCCGAATACAGCGCGAGATGTGCCGGGCATCCGCACCCTCATGTCCAACAGTTTTGGCTTGGGCGGGCAGAATGCCTGCATTGTCCTGCGCAAGCTCTAGGAGCGAGGGGGCGATTTGTCAAATCATGTGATGGTCATCGGCGGCGGCTTGGCAGGCAGCGAGGCAGCTTGGCAGCTTGCGGAGCGCGGGCATCGCGTGCGGCTCTACGAGATGCGTCCAACCCGGACGACCGGCGCGCATACAACTGGCAATTTAGCCGAGCTGGTCTGCAGCAACTCGCTGGGATCGAAGCTTCCCGACCGCGCCACGGGCTTGTTGCAAAGCGAAATGCGCGCTTTGGGCTCGCTGCTTATGCGCTGCGCCGAAGCGGCTGCGGTGCCGGCGGGCGGCGCGCTGGCTGTCGACCGTGAACGGTTCGCCAAGTTGGTCACTCGCAAGCTCAGCAAGCACCCCAATATCGACATTCGCCGCGAAGAGGTTCGCAAACTGCCCTTAGACGCCGCTTGCATCGTCGCCACGGGTCCGCTCACCTCCCCGGCCCTGGCGGATGAAATCGGCGCGCTGACCGGCGAAGACTATTTGTATTTCTACGATGCCATTTCACCCATCGTCCGCGCCAGCAGCATTGACATGAGCCGCGCTTTCTCCGCCAATCGCTATGGACGTGGCGAGCAGAATGGCGCTGACTACATCAATTGCCCGCTGGAACGGGACGAGTATTATGCTTTTGTGCGCGCTTTGCAGGCTGCCGAAACCATCCAATTGCGCGACTTTGAACGCGAGGACCCCAACTTCTTCGAGGGCTGCGTGCCCATCGAAGAGCTGGCAAAACGCGGCGAAGACACTTTGGCATTTGGACCGATGCGCCCGGTCGGCTTGACCAACCCGCATACCGGTCGGCGGTCCTTCGCGGTGGTGCAGTTGCGTCAGGATGACCTGGCTGGCAGCCTCTACAACATCGTGGGTTTTCAAACCAATATCCGCTGGGGGCGGCAGCGAGAGATCCTGCGCATGTTGCCGGGCTTGCAAGATGCCGAGTTCGTCCGCATGGGGCAGATGCACCGCAACACCTTTCTCAACGCGCCTGCCCTGCTCTGCGCGACGATGCGCTTCCGCGCGCAGCCGCTGCTCTACTTCGCGGGGCAACTGACCGGCATCGAGGGCTATGTGGGCAACCTCGCTACCGGCTTCCTGGCGGCGCTCAACCTGTCGCGGCAGTTGCGCGCTTTGCCAACGTGGATTCCGCCCCGGGCGACGATGCTGGGCGCGCTCTGCCATTATGTTATCCACAGCGATGCCAGCCGCTTCCAGCCCATGAAAGCCAATTTGGGCATCTTGCCGCCGCTGGCGACGCGCATCAAGAACAAGGCGCAGCGCCGCATCGCTTATGCCGAGCGCGCGAAAACCGCCCTGCACGAGGCCATTGCCGCGCTGGATGACGATGTCCTGGAGCCGAGTCTGTTATGACCGATTTCGCATTTCGGCGCGATGAGCGAGCCGAGCGCGCCTACCTGGTTGGCGTGGCGCTGCGCCAGAGTCAGGCTTTGATTTCAATCGCGGATTCACTGGCGGAGTTGGCGCTGCTCGCGGAGACGGCGGGCATCCATGTGGTCGGGCAAAGCCAGCAAACGTTGCGCCGCATCAACCCCAAGACCTTTGTCGGCAGCGGCAAACTGGCGGAGATCGCCGAGCAAGTCATCATCTGTGATGCCAATGTCGTCATCTTTGATGATGAGCTTTCGCCGCGGCATCAACGCGAGATCGAAAAGCAACTTGGCGAATCGGTGCGTTTGCTGGATCGCTCGGCGCTGATATTGGACATCTTCGCGCAGCATGCCCGCACCAGCGAAGGCGCGCTGCAAGTCGAACTGGCGCAATACGAATACCGCCTGCCTCGCCTCACGCGGCAATGGACGCACCTGGCGCGACAAGCCGGTGGCGGCGCTGCGCGGGGTGGCGCTGGTGGCGTTGGGCTGCGGGGACCCGGCGAAACGCAACTGGAAGTCGACCGCCGCGAAATCACCCGCAAAATCACCCGCCTGAAAGCCGACCTGGAGCATGTGCGCGCCCACCGCAGCCTGCACCGCGCGCGTCGACAAGTTTCGGGTTTGCCCCTGGTCGCGCTGGTCGGCTATACCAACGCCGGCAAATCCACTTTAATCAACGCGCTGAGCGACTCGGACATTTATGTCGCCGACCAGCTATTCGCCACGCTCGACCCGACCACACGCCGCATACCCCTACCCGATGGGAGCGAGGCGCTGCTCAGCGATACAGTCGGTTTCATCCAAAAGCTGCCGACTACGCTCATCGCCGCCTTCCGCGCTACGTTGGAAGAGGTAACCGAAGCTGACCTGCTGCTGCATGTCGTCGATATCAGCCACCCCAACGCGACCCAGCACATCGAAGCGGTCGAAGATATTCTGGCGGAAATAGACGCCGCCCACATGCCGCGGCTGCTCATCTTGAACAAGGTCGACCGCCTGCCAGGCGGGCCGCAGCCGCCGCCGCTCATCGACAATTACGCCGCCATCGTGCCTGTTTCCGCCCGCGAAGGGCTGGGGCTGGATGCCCTGCGGGATGCGATCGGCGAAGTCGCGGCGAGGCAGAGCATCCAGCTAGATATTGTCATCCCCTACCAAGCCGGGCAGGTTTATTCCGATTTGTATGACAAAGGTTACATCGAGTCGGAGCGCACGAGCGATTCGGGCTGGGAGCTGCGCCTGCGCCTGCCTCAGGCTTTGCGCGGAAATTACCAGCGCTATGCGGTGCGCGCCGGCGAATAGCGCTGGTTAGGCAGGAAGCTGCGCCCAATAAAACTCGGGGCGGTAGCGGCTGTGCAGAAACAAGCGCATATCGTCGCTCAGGGTGATAGCCAGAGGCGCTGGCACATCTGAGATGACCACCGGCTCAATATCGGCGCTGCTGCAGCCGCCCTCCAGGCACAGAAGCGGATCCACCCGCCCGACCACGCCGCGCGTGCCCAAGGCATAGGCGAAATAAAGCCAACCGTCCGCCCCCAGCGCGATGTTGCTGGTATTTTGCAGCCCCGATACCAGCGGACTCAGTTCACCGCTTTCCAAATCGAAGACTTCGATGCCCCGGCGCGCGCTGCCGCCATTGGCGATATACAAGCGGTCTTCATGACGGACGATGCCGGTGGGCGACCGCAACCCCTCGACAAGTTCGGTTTTTTCGCCTGCGCTGTCTATGGCGAAGATGGCGTTGGCGCGCGTATCGCTGATGAGCAGGACATCCTCGTCCAGCCGCGTGATGCCCCAAGGCGCTGCCAGCTCCGCCGCGACTTTGACCGGAGCCAGCCGCCGCTGGTCAAGCTGCCAAAGGGTGCCGGTATCCGGGTCAGGCACGAACAAATCAAAGCCGGCCTCGGTGCTTTCGGCGATGAGACTGTTGCCGTTGTGCACGCCAAAAACAAAACTGATGCTGTCGCCAGTCTGCGCATCCACTTTATAGATCGTCCAGTCGCCACTACAGACGGTGAACAAGCTGCCATCGTGATACACCAAGCCATTCGGGCGCTGCACATTGCCAACCAGCAGAGTCAAGTCACCTTGCAAGAAAGGCGGTTGCGGCGGGGCTGGCGCGGGCGTCGGCGTCGCTTGCGCCAGGCTCGGCAAGCAGAAGCAGAAAAGCAGAAAAAGAACAATAGTTTTCAAGTAGCGGCTCCTGCGCAAATCACCATCAAAGTGCATTGTATACGAATTGCCTGCCCTGCCCTAGCATCAACAGGGCAAAGTCGTGAATGTATAATTCCCCATTGAGGGACATAACCTTTACGCCCTTTGTGAACTTTGAATCTTTGTGGTTAAAGTTTCACGACTTGTTTGAGATAACACCTATGCCAAAGTCAACGCGCGAATATGAAGCCGAAGTTGTGCCGGGCATTGAAAAAATCGCCATGTCGGAATTGCGCGCCAAGCTGGGCGGGAAACTACGCTGGGCGCGGCAAACACGCAGTGGTTTTTTTCGCTTTGGCTATGGCGGAGCAGCAGCGCAACTCAAGAGCCTGCGCTCGGTGATTGCCATTTACACTGTGCATCATTTTCAGATTCCGCGTCCGCGCGCCTGGCTGGGCGATCAGCACTTCAGACGTCTGTGCGAGATGCTGCGGGCGGCGGCGGGTGGCTTCAACCAGCCAGCCAGCAACTTCGGCATCGGCGCGGCTGGCTCGGATTCGCCGGTCATGTTGCGGCTGCGTGATGCGCTGGGCGCGGCTTTGGGTTTGCCTTATGCTGAAGACGGCAAAGGGCAGCTGTATCTGCGCCTGCTGCGGGCTGAAAGCGGCGGCTGGGATGCGCTGGCGCGGACGACACCCGCCCCTTTATCCAAACGCGCCTATCGCCTGGTCGATGCGCCGGGCGCGCTGAATGCCAGCGTGGCTTATGCCATGACTCGCCTCGCGCCAACCCCAGCAAATGCCACGGTCATCAATCTTTGCAGCGGCACTGCCACGATTTTGATCGAGCAGGAATTGTCGCAAGCGACTCAGCGTTCGTTGGAGATTGATTGGGACGCAAAGATGCTGGCGGCGGGGAAAGCGAATGCGGCGGCGGCAAACTGCGGGCGCATCATTCATCTACAGGCGGATGCGCGCGCTACCCCCCTGCCCCGCCAGCGCGCGGACTTGCTCTACGCCGATTTGCCCTTCGGGGGGCGCATCGGCACACACGCCGAAAATGAAGAGCTATACCCCGCCATCTTGCGAGAAGCGGCGCGGCTGGCGCGTCAGGAAGCGAAATTTGTCCTGCTCACCCAGGAAATCAAGCTGCTGCAGCGCTGCCTGCGCGGCTCGAGGTGGCGAGTCGCCGCTGAGCTGCCCATCAATTTGAGCGGCTTGCATCCCCGCATCTTTGTTCTGGCATTGCGGCATAATTAATTCACCACAGAAATAAGTGCAGGTAAGTTGTTGGAATGGAAGTTGTAGGGTTTGCCGCTGGTGGTCTACCCCTCTCGGCCCCATAGCAATGGCTTCGGAGCGCATAGCCCCCACCCCCAAAATGAGGGAGGGGGCTTTAACCTCGCGGCGAATTGGCTTCAATTTATGCTCAAATCCGCGCTCGACTAGCTCCCCTCCCTGAGGCTTCGGGGAGGGGCCGGGGTGGGGTAGACCGATTAAGTGGTGAATTAATTGTGCCGCGCTGTGCCTTGGACGCGCCTGTGCTAGAATCGACGCTGGAGTTGGCAGTCCGCTTGTCTCAGTTGCCTTGGATTGCTTTTATGCGCGTGTTGAATGCCGCAAGGTATCTGGTGTTGCTTTTGTGCGCGGGCTTGTTCGCTGCCTGTGGAGCGCCGCAGGATGAGCCAGTGATTGAAGTAACCATCCGTGTTGATGGCGATGTCCGCGCGCTCGTTCTCACAGAAGAGCTGACAGTCGACCAACTGCTAAGCCGCGAAAGCATCACATTGGCGCAGCGCGATCGCCTCAGCCATCCGCTGGTTTCGCCGCTGGCAGACGGCATGATCATCACCATCCGCCGGGTGACGGAACGGCAGGAATGCGAGCGACGTTCCATTGATTTCGAGAGGCAGCGACTGCCCAAAGAAAGCCTGCGCCCGGGCGAAGAGCAGCTGGGGCAAGCCGGCGCGCCGGGCATAGAAGAAGCCTGCTACCTGGTCAGCATCGAAGACGATGT
>VXNO01000018.1 GCA_009840575.1 Chloroflexota bacterium
TTTTTTCTACCCCCACCCCCCTCATTCCGACAGCCGCGCCGACGACTGCGCCAGCCACCCTGCCGCGCCCGCCATCACAGGATTTTCTGCCTTCCAGCGCGCGCATAGACGGCGTCTTGCACCAACAGCAGACCTGGAACAACTGCGGCCCCGCGACCATCACCATGGCGCTGAGTTATCATGGCTGGCGAGAATCCCAAGCGTTTGCCGGCGACAAACTCAAGCCCAACCGCGAAGACAAAAATGTCAGCCCGCATGAGCTGGTGGACTTTGTCCGCGAGGAGAGCTTTGTTGATGCCATCCTGCGCGTCGGCGGCACATTGGATTTGCTGAAGCGGTTGGTGGCGAACGGCTTCCCTACCGTGATCGAGACCGCCGCCATGTTCGAGGGCTACGACTGGATCGGACATTATCGTGTGCTGGTCGGCTATGACGATGCCTTTCAGCTTTTCTATTTTTATGACAGCTTCTTGGGCGTGGGAGCCGATGCCAACGGCGTAACCGAAAGTTATGCCCGCGTGGACAACGACTGGCGCGCCTTCAACCGGACATTCATCGTTGTCTATCATCCCGACCGCGAGGCATTGCTGCGCAACATTTTAGCTGAGTATTGGGACGAGGCGGCTGCGGCGCAAATCGCTTTTGAGGCGGCGCAAAACGAGGCGCGCAGCAACCCCCAAGATGCCTTCGCCTGGTTCAATATGGGCAGCTCGCTGGCGATGCTGGGGCGGCACCAGGAAGCGGCTGCGGCATTTGACCAGGCGACCAGCACCGGCAAGCTGCCCTGGCGCATGATGTGGTATCAGCATGGCGCATTCGCCGCCTACTTTGCTGCCGGGCGCTATCAGGATGTGCTGACGCTGGCTGCGCACAACCAGAATACCGCCCCCGAGCTGGAAGAAACCCATTACTGGCGCGGGCGAGTCTACGAAGCGCAGGGGGAAAACCAGCGGGCGGCATCAGCCTATCGGCGCGCGCTGGGATATAACCCCAATTATGATGCGGCGCGGCAAGCGCTGGATAGCTTAAGCCAGTGAGCGCGCCCGCGGACAACGCAAAAAATCTGTGGCGGAATCGGCGCATCGCCCGCTCGACCGTGACGGTCATGCTGGCATTCGCCGCCGCCAAGCTCATCAGCCTGCTTCAGACGCTAATCATCGCCCAGGCTTTTGGCGTGGGCAGCGAGCTGGATGCTTATGTCGCGGCCAACCGCATTCCGGAGCTAATCGTCATCTTGATCTCCGGCGGCGCGCTGACGCATGCCTTCATCCCCGTTTTCAGTGGCATGCTGACCAAGGGGCAGCGCGAGGACGCCTGGCGGTTATCCAGCAATCTGATCAACACCATTTTCATGCTGGCGCTGCTGCTGAGCGCGCTGGTTTTCACGCTTGCGCCCTGGCTGGCGCGCAACTTGGTCGCGCCCGGCTTTGATGCGCTGACGAGCCAAAACACCATCGATATGATGCGCATCTTGCTGCTGAGCACGATTATTTTTTCGGTTAGCGGCATCTTCAGCGGCATCCTCAATTCGCATCAGCATTTTCTGCTGCCGGCACTGGCACCCATTGTGTTCGACCTGGGCATCTTGTTTGGCGCGCTATTCCTGCTGCCGAGGTTCGGGGTACACGGCATCGCTTGGGGCGCGGTCATCGGCGCGGCATTGCATTTTGGCGTCCAAGTGCCGGGTTTGGCGCGCTATAAGATGCGCTGGCGGCTGGAGCTGGGCTTGGGCAATCGCCAAATGTGGCGGGTTATCTGGCTGATGTTGCCACGCATCGGCGGCTTAGGCGTATTCAGCCTCAACTTCCTGGTGATGAACAATATCGCCTCGCGCCTGGGCAGCGGTTCGGTCAGCGCGCTGGATTGGGGCTGGCGCTTGATGCAGATCCCGCAGACGTTAATTGGCACGGCTATGGGCATCGTCATCTTCCCGACCCTGGCTGCGCTCAGCGAGATGAACGACCTGGCTGGCAAGCGCGGCGCGATGGCGGGGGCGCTGCGTTTCATCCTGGTTTGCAGCATTCCCTCCGCGGTCGGCTTGATTGTCCTGGGCAGACCGCTGATTAGCCTGTTGGAGCGTGGCGCGTTTGATTCGTCGGCTTCGGCGCTGGTCTACAGCACCTTGAGCATGTTCACGCTGGGTTTGATTGTTCATGCGGCGCTGGAGGTGATCGCGCGCAGTTTTTATGCCGACAAGGATACCTTAACGCCGCTCTTCGCTGCTTTGGCGGGCGCGCTGATTAATTTTGTCGCCGCCCTGGCTTTGAGCGAAGTGGAGCTGGTCGATGCGGCTGCCTTCAGCAATGCTGTGGCGCGCTGGCTGCCCTGGTTGGGTTTGCGAGACGAGTTCGGCAATGTGAGTGGGCTGGCGCTGGCGAACTCGCTAGGCGTGATGTTTGAGGTGCTGGCGCTGCTGTTGATATTGCGGCGGCGCTGGCAGGGCGCGCACGAGAATGAATTGGCGCGCACATTGATGAAAACATTGGTCGCTTCGCTGATCATGGCAGTGGTCATCGTCGTTGTCGATACGTTGTGGATGGCGCTGCTGCCCGTCCGCGGCTTGAACATGACAATCGCGCGGCTGGCTTGTGAAGGCCTGCTGGGCTTGTTGGCTTTTGCGCTGGCTGCTATCGCGCTCAAGATGCAGGAAGTATCGGAATTGCGCGCTATGCTGCGCTCGCCCTAAGGAAGGATAGCTAATGACATTCGCAATCAAATCGCTGACATTGGGCGCATTCGCCACCAATGCCTATCTGGTGGCGGATACCGAGACAAATAAGGCTCTGCTTATCGACCCGGTCGATAGCCCGGAAGTGATACAAGCTGCCGCGGCGGAAGCAGGCTGGCGCATCGAGATTATGGTCGCCACGCATGCCCACCTCGATCATGTCCTGGCGGCGGACGCGCTCAAGCAGAAATTGCAGATACCGTTCATCGCGCATAAAGACGCCCCGCCCCTGCTGCGGGAAGTGCCCCAGCAAGGGCAGTATTTTGGCTTGGGGAGGCTGCCCGCGCCGCCAGAACCCGACTACTTGGTGGATGACGGCGACATTATCAGCCTGGACAGCATTGAATTGAAATGCCTGTATACGCCCGGGCATGCGCCTGCCCACATCAGCCTGCTCATGGAAAAAGCGGGTATCCTTTTCAGCGGCGATACACTCTTCGCCGGCAGCATTGGCCGCGCCGACCTGCCCGGCGGCGACCATGCCCTGCTGATGCGCTCGATTTTTGATAGATTGATGACGCTGGACGATTCTGTGCGCGTGCTGCCCGGGCACATGGGCGGGACGACCATCGGGCATGAGCGCCGGACCAACCCCTTTCTGCTCACCTACCGCTAGACCCACGATGCGCATTTTGACCCTGTTCCTGGATGGCATAGGCTTGGGCGCGGACGATGCGCTGCACAACCCCTTTGCCCTGTCCGAGACGCCCAACATGCGCGGCTTGAGCAATGGTCGGCGCTGGCTGGCGCGCACGGGCTTTCAACAGAGCGAGCGCGCCCTCTTCATCCCGACCGATGCGCGGCTGGGTGTGGCTGGACGCCCGCAAAGCGGCAGCGGGCAAGCGGCGCTGCTGACGGGTGTGAATGTGCCGGAGATACTGGGGCGACATTATGGTCCCAAACCAGATGCCAGGACGCGGGAAATCATCAGACAGCGCAGCCTCTTCCTGCGCCTGCGGAATAGCGGCAAATCAGCGCGGTCGCTGACTGCTTATCCAGCGCGGTTGCAGAAGGACTGGCAGCGCGGCAAGACCTTGCGCTCCAGCATCCAACTGGCGGATTATGTGGCGAATGGCGCGCATTTTGGCATTGACGACATCCGAGCCAGGCGCGCGCTGACGGCGGAATGGACGACCGAAGGCTGGCGGCGGCACTTACAGGCGAGCGATTTGCCCGAGTACAGCCCCGCGGAAGCCGGGCGCTTGCTGGCGAAGCTGGCGGGCAAGTATGATTTCGCCCTGCACTCCCACTGGATGACCGACCGCATCGGGCATCGCGGCACGGTAGAAGCGGGTGTGGGCCTGCTGGAGCGCTTTGACGCGCTGCTGGGCGGCTTGCTGGCGGCTTGGGATGATGAGGCAGGTTTGATTGTGATAACCAGCGACCACGGCAATATGGAAGACCTAAATACGCGTCGGCACACGCTGAATGCCGTGCCGACGGTTGTGGTCGGTTCGCGCGCTGCGGACTTCGCGCAGGGTTATCGCAGCCTGACCGACTTCGCGCCCGCTTGCGAGAGGCTGCTGCGGCATGGCGACTAATTCAGCGGCGACGGAGCGTCACTTCGACAGCGGCATCATCCGCTCGATATTGGCGATCGTCTTCGCGCGGCTGGTCATCAATGTCAGCAAACGTTTCGCCTATCCCTTTGTTTCGGCGATTGCCGGCGCATTCGCTGTCTCCGCCGTGCATGTACAGAACGTCATTGCCTTGACCAACAGCGCCGGCATGGCCAGCCCCTTGCTGGGCACCTTGTCCGAGCATTTTGGCCGCAAACGGGTCATGGTCGGCGCGCTGCTGATGATGACGGTCATGAGCTTGCTGGGCGCGCTATTTGCCGAATGGGGATTGTTTGTGCTGGTGATGTTTGCGCTGGGCGTCGGCAAGATAATCTATGACCCGACCTTCCAAGCCTACCTGGGCGATGTCATCCCCTTCAGCCGCCGCGCCCGTGTGATGGGCTTCGCCGAACTGAGCTGGGCGCTTTCGCTGGTCATCGCCGCGCCCGTCACTGGTTTCCTGCTCGAAGCCAGCAGCCTGCAAGCCGTTTTTTTGTTCCTGGCAGTTTTGCTGGGCTTGGGCGCGCTAGCGGTGTGGCTTTTCGTCGAAGCGGATCATGACCCACAGAATCAGTCGCAGCGCCTGCGCCTCATTAACCCGTTGGCAGCCATGCGCCGCGTCAGCCGCCACCCGCCCGCCCGCTTTGCCTTGCTGTATTCGCTGTGCTTGACCATCGCGCATGAGACTTTCTTCATCAATTATGGCTTGTGGATGGAAGACAGTTTTGATTTGATGCTGACGGCGCTGGGGGCATTAACCATCCTCATCGCCATCGCCGAGATTTTGGGTGAATTCATCGTCATCGCGCTGGCTGACCGGCTGGGCACAAAACGCACCGCCACGACCGGCATGTTGATAGCCGCCATCTGCTTTTTCCTTATCCCCAGCCTGTCCCACAGCTTGCCGCTGGCTATGCTGGGCATATTTGTGCTCTTCGTCAGCGTCGAGGCGGCAATCGTTTCGGCGCTGCCCCTCTTTACTGAAGTCATGCCCGATGCGCGCGCGGTGATGATGTCCGCCAACCAGGGCGCGCATTCGCTGGGCAGGGTGCTCGGCGCGGCGCTGGGCGCAAGCATTTACCAGGTCAGCGGCGGCGACTTCGCCATTATCGGCGCTTTCGCGGGTGTCTTGGGGCTGCTGGCGGCGTTTTCGATATGGCGCGGCGTAAAAATTGACTAAAATTTGATTTGCAATTATTTTGTGATGTTGTATACTGTGGTCCGCCTACGCCAGTGTAGGCATGATGGTGGTTTTTGAATGTTTTTTGCTTAATTATATTCTTAACACTTTATTCATTACAAAGTGTCGATAAGCAGGCTTTGTTGCGCTTGTCAAGTTTGGGTTGGAAGGAGGTTCAAGCAGCGCGTATCCAAATTGTTGAGATACACACCCAAACTTCTTATCCATTGAACCGAGGAAAGCAACATGACGTCGAAGACGGCTTATTCAAAGGCAGTGAGGAGAAGTTTACCCTCAAAGTATTTGCAGGTTGGAATGGTATTGATTGCGAGCAGCTTGCTTCTCTTCCTATTGAGCGGGCTCGGCGCGGCGCAGAGCTTGCCAGCCGCCGAACAGCCATTTGCCCTGCAGGAGCTGGAAGACCCGCTGCATGATATCGTCTTGCCGACGATGTACGCCATGCTCGAGGCGGATGTTTCGCCGACCCTCGCTGACGCCACCTTGATCAACCGCTTTCGTTTTATCGTCTCCCTGGCTATGTTTGACGCTGCGGCACCCTATCACCCGACCGCGGTTGGTATGTACACGCGCATCGAGCGCCGCCCGGAAAACGAATGGACGGATGCCAATATCAACCAAGCCATGCTGCGCGCCGCCTATCAGGCTTTGCGGGGCTTGCTGCCAGAGCGAGAGCCCGTCTGGCGCAATATGCTGGCGAGTTATGGCTTGGACCCGGACAATGCCAGCGCCGACTTGAGGACGCCAGCCGGAATAGGCAATGCCGCTGGGATTGGCGCAATCCAAGCTCGCTTCCACGATGGCATCAATCAAGCTGGCGATTATCTCGATACCACAGGTTACGCGCCAGTGAACAGCGCTTATGAATTGCGCGATGCCTCCCGCTGGCAGCCGGGTTTGCGGCGGCTGGGCATAGGCGTCTACAGCGTGCAGCAATTTGTCACCCCACAGCTGGCGAATATGGAGCCGATGGCGCTGTTTAACCCCCGCGAACTTCGCGTCGAAAATCCTTCCGCGAGCGCCCCGGAGAATTGGGAGGCTTACATCGCGCAGGTCGACCAGGTCTTGGCGGCATCGGCAAACCTCAGCGAAGAACAGAAATTGAAGGCGGAGCTCTTCGACAACAAAGTGGCGTCCCTAGGCTTCTCCTACCTCAAAATCGCCGATGATTTGCAGCTTTCGCCAGCCGATATTGTGCGCGGCTACTTCTTAAAAGCATCCGCCTGGATGGACGCCTCGATCATGATTTGGCAGGAAAAAGCCCGCTTTGATGCCGTGCGACCCTTCAGCGCCATCGCCCATGTCTATGGCGACGAGCCGGTAACTGCCTGGGGCGGGCCGGGGCAAGGCACACAAACCATCCCGGCGAGCCAGTGGCAGGCTTATCTGCCCGAGGCGGACCATCCCGAGTATCCATCGGGCACGACTTGCGGCTGCTATGCCCATGCCCAGGCGCTGCGCCGTTTGACAGGCACGGACGAACTGAACTGGAGCGTCAGCTATCCGGCCGGCACATCGCGCATAGAGCCAGGCGTCACCCCAGCGCGCGATACTACGCTGACATTCGCTACCTGGACGGACTTCGCCAAGGATTGCGGCGACTCGCGCAATTGGAGCGGCGTGCATTTCTTGCCAGCCGTCGAGAACAGCGCGGAAAGCTGCAATGTATTCGGCGATATGGCCTATGAGTATTTCCTGACTTTGATGGATGGCACCGCGCCGCCACGCCAGCCAGCCCAAGCCACGCAAGTTGACCCCTGGCTATTGGCAGCGCGCCAATCGCCGCCGCCGCTCGCGGTCGTGCCCGAAAACACCTATCCGACGCCCTTGACCTGCGAGAACATCAGCGCATCGGTGGAAGTATCGGCGATCAATAATGGCATCGTCTGCGCCGGCGTGGATCTTTCCGGGCTGTCTACATTGGGCAACCTGCTGGACGCGGTATCCATCTCCGGCGCTTTGCACCTCGGCGCGCAGGTCTGCTTCGACAAGCCCGGCACAGTCGCTTCTATCCAGGACGAAGGTGCCACGATGAAGATTGTCGAGCTGACCAGCTACAACTTGCCCAACCGCACCTGCGCCTGGGTCGATGAGCCGGGCACTCTGGTTCTGGTTCCGGCGGCGCATGGCTTGTTGAATTGCACGGTAACAGTCCTTGAAAATCTAAGGCTGCGCCGCAGCCCCGGCGACGGCGCGGTGATCACGATCGTTCCAGCCAATGCACGTTTGCTGGCTGACCGGGAATCAGGCGACTGGCTCCATGTCAGCTACGAAGGCAGGTCAGGCTGGGTCAGCGCATTGTATGTCACAGCCGAAGGCTCCTGCTAGCTGGCGATTCGCATTTCTCGCCATTTGTCCCCACCCCAAACCCCTCCCCCAAAATGAGGGAGGGGCTTTAATACTCCGGAAGCACTGGAAAAACACCCCCCTTCCCTGATGATTCGGGGGAAGGTCCCGCGCCGCGTAGACACTGGC
>VXNO01000103.1 GCA_009840575.1 Chloroflexota bacterium
GTAGCCGCAAGACTTACCTGCACTTACTTCTGTGTTCTCGGTGTACTCTGTGTTGATTATAATGACTTTCTCAATTTTGCTTCTGTGCCTGGAGGAACGCCTGCCATGCAAATGCTCAACATCATCGAAAAGAAGCGCGATGGCTTGCCGCTGGACGCTGACGAAATCCGTTTTTTCATCCGCGAGTACACCGCCGGGGCAATCCCCGACTATCAAGCCGCGGCGCTATTGATGGCGATCACCTTAAACGGCATGACCCGCGCCGAGACGGTGCAGCTTACTTTGGCGATGGCGCAATCGGGCGACATGCTCGATTTGTCCGACATCAGCGAGTATGCCGTGGACAAGCATTCCTCCGGCGGCGTCGGCGACAAAACCACCTTGATCGTGCTGCCGCTGGTGGCTTCCTTCGGCTTGCCCATCGCCAAGATGAGCGGACGAGGGCTGGGCTTTGGCGGCGGGACGGTGGACAAGCTGGAGTCGATACGCGGCTTTGCTGTTAATTTATCCGAAAGCGAGTTCCGGCGCATCGCCCGCGAAACAGGCATGGTGCTGGCAGGGCAGAGCAAGTCACTAGCGCCAGCCGATGGCCTGCTTTATGCCCTGCGCGATGTGACCGGCACCGTGCCCAGCCAGCCACTCATCGCCAGCAGCATCATGAGCAAAAAGCTGGCGGCGGGCGCAAATGGCATCGTGCTGGATGTTAAGCTGGGTTGCGGCGCATTTATGAAAACATTGGAATCAGCGCGCGACCTGGCGAGGGTCATGGTGCAAATCGGCGTGGATGCCGGGCGCGATATGGCTGCGCTGCTCTCGGATATGAATCAACCCTTGGGCGTGGCGGTTGGCAATGCGCTGGAAGTGGCGGAAGCGGTAGAAACCCTGCAAGGTGGCGGACCAGCCGATTTGCGCGCGCATTGTATCGAAGTGGCTGCGCACATGCTGCGTCTGGCTGGGCGCGGGCGGCGCTATGTCGACCTGGCGGAGAACCGTGAGCTGTTGGCTCAGCAACTGGACGCGGGCGCGGGTATGCAGCCTCTGTTGCGGATGATGGCGGCGCAAGGCGGCGATGTCACGCAGATACAGGATGCGAGTCGCCTGCCAAGAGCCAAGCTGCAAGAGGAGTTTACTGCGCGAGAAACCGGCGCGGTCGCGGCGATTTACGCAGACAAGGTCGGCTGGGCGGCTTTGGCGCTGGGGGCGGGGCGCGCCACCAAGACCGACACAATCGACCACGCGGTCGGCATTGAAGTGCATGTCAATGTAGGCGACCAGGTGGCGGCTGGTGACAGGCTGATGACGGTGCATGCCAATGACGAAGGCAAGCTGGCGGCTGCGCTGACGCTGCTGGCTGAAGCGCTTGCCTACAGCGCGGAGCCAGTCGCGCGGCTGCCACTATTTCACGGCGTGGTTGACGGCGCAGACTTTACAACTTCGCCAGCGACAATTGTGTAGCTGTGGACGGGCGCACCCTGCCAGTAGCCATCCTGAAATTGTATCAGCCCATTGATGCCCGTGTGCGCAGCTTGTGAAATCGGCAGCTTGCTTTCCAGCGCGGCGAAGACCAGCCCGGCGACATCGTAAACCAAAGTCGCCAGCAGGTTGGGCTGCGGCACATACAGGTCGCTGGCGAGGTAACGCTCTCGAAAATTCTCGCTAAGCGGGCTGCCGCTGCTTCTAAAGTCCCTGCCATCCAGGTCGTCGCGCAAGGCTCGCGCTTGTTCCAAAGCCAGCAGGTCATCGGCTTTGGCGGCTTGTGTCAGCTCTTGATTGGCGACGTAGAACGTATTGGCGGCGGCGCGGCTGTTGCCCCAATTGCCCACGATGAGCATAGGCAGTTGGCTGGCTTTTTGTACATTCGCGTGCGTGGCGTGTGGCCCCAGCGCGATGATAGCGGCGGCGGCGGGGTCGCGGTTGAAGGCGTCTACGCGCGCCGTCGCCAGCTTGACCGTCCCGCCATCATCCAGCGCCAGCAGTTGTGTATCCGAGCCGGCATCATCCAGCGCCAGCCGCAGGGCATAGAGCGCGTTATAGCCGATTTCCCGATATTGATTTTCAAATGGTGCCAGCAAAGCGACTTTTTTCGGCGCGCTTGGCGGGGCGGCGCAGGCTGCCAAAATCAGCGCGGTCAACAACAGCAGCCAGCGCCTTGCAGGGTCCCGAGGGGGGTTAGCAGGCATTGCTCAGATGCTCTTCATAATTACGGGCGAATTGATGCCTGTGCGAGCCATCGCAGGCGGCGCGGAAAAACAAATAGTCCGACTCGGCTGGATAGATCGCAGCTTGGATGGCGGACAAGCTGGGGCTGGCGATGGGCCCTGGCGGCAGACCCGCTGACAGGTAGGTATTGTAGGGCGATGTCACCTGGCGATAATCGGCTTGGCTGATTTGCCCCCACCATGCTCCGCGCGCGCCCTGCAAGGCATATTGCACGGTCGGGTCGGCTTCCAGGCGCATGCCGATGCTCAGCCGATTATGATAAACGCCGGCGATACTCGCGTGTTCATCCCGCCAGACCGCTTCCCGCTCCACAATCGAAGCCAGCGTCACGACTTGGCGCAAGGTGAATTCCCTTGCCAGCGCGGCATTGCGAAGCTCGTCGCCGACTCGCTCGCGGAATGCGCGCAGCAGCGTATCACGCAAGCCCGCTGCGCTGATATCCGGCGGCAGTTGGTAGGTATCGGGGAATAGATAACCTTCTAGCGATGCGCCGGCGGGGATGCCCGCCCAAGCCGCGAAATCAGCCGGGATAGCCGCCCCCCAGCCGACCAGCGCCAGGAAGTCCGCGCCGCTGAAAGCGAACATGCCGTTGCTGTCGATGAGCTCCGCCAGCTCTTCGATGCGCGCGCCTTCGCGGCTGCGGAAGAGGATGAAGCTGCGGCTGGAATCGGTGAGCAGCGCGGCAATCTCGACGATGGATTGGCTGGCTTTCACAAAATAAACGCCGGCTTCAAACTGCCGGTCGTACCCTTCGACTCGCGCATAATCCAGGAAGAGCGCCGCATCGCCGATCAACGCGGCTGCGACCAGGTCCGCGGCGATTTGCTTGGCGGTCGCGCCGGGCGGGATGCTGAAACGGTTCAGGCTGTCATCATCGCCAAAAGGCGCGCGCAGCTCGCTTTGTCGTCCTTGCAGCTGGGCGCGCAGCAACGCTCTTTGCGCCAGGTCGAGCAGTTGCCCATCGCTGATGGCCCAGCCCAGCCCCAGCAGCAAGCTCAAGGCAAGCGCCAGCCCCAGGCAGCCCAGCCCACAGCCGCGAGTGGCTGCCCCCAAGCGCTCCCTCATCCCGCGCCACTGTGCATAGTTTAGCTGTCTGCGCTGTTGATTTCCAACTGCTCCAGGTCACGCATGATGGTGATCCAACTGCGGCCCGGCTTGAGCGCGATAGGGCTGCCATCCGCATACGAAAGCTCCAAGGCGTCGCCATTTCGCAAGCCCGAGCGTCGCCAGAAGCCGCCATAGAGCTTGCCATCGCGCAAGACGAGCGCAGCGCCTTGCCCCTGCAGCCGGACTTCTTGCGATTCATCCGGCGCGCCCGGCGGGAACAAATCAGGCCGGGAGATATGCAGCACCTGCAAATAGATCAAGTTATCCGCCCACAATTGCGAGCCATCCGCGGCGTCGCTATGTGGCGCGCCATCAGCATAGCGCAGGTAAAGGCCGCTTGCTTCTTCATATTGCCAGTGCGCATCGGTGCGGTTGTACCAATTGGTATAGGCATCGCGGGCTGGTTCACCGCCAGCATCGGCTTGCAGCGCAAAATTAAAACCCAGCGCGCGGTAACCCTGGTTGACATTGAGGACTGTGGCGTAGTCCCAAAGCTGCTGCGCGTCAGCAAACAGCATGTGTTCATAGCCGCGGTGCGCGTAATTTTGGTCGCGGCAGAAGCCGGCGCGTTCACAATCATGGCTAAAAGAGGGCGAAAGCAGTCGGTTGCGGAAATCTGAATTGATATAGATGCGGTTGATGGGTTCGCTCGTGCCAGAATAAGCCAATAAAGCGGCGTACATGCGGATGAGCTCAATATCCAGCAGGCGCGCGCTGCGGATGGAGCCGACCTGTCTTGGCGCTTGGCTTCGATAAATCGCCGCAAGCCGCGTTACGCCGCCTTCGGCTTCATATTCATATACGATGTCGGCGGCGTTGATGCCATGCTGCGGGCGCACGCGCGGGGGCCAGTTGGACACTTTGATGATGAGGTTGCGGCGGCTGCGGGCTGCGTCGCTAGGGTAGGGCAAGCCAGTCAGCGGGTTGATGCCGTCTGGATAAACGCGTGGACCAACGGGATAGCCATAGCCCGGCTGGTAGCTGTCGGCAATCGCCGTGGCAACGATGGCTGGGGAGAGCAATTCGGGCATGGCGCTGCCCTGGCTGCTGGCGAGCCCGCCACCCAGCAGCAAGGCGATCATCAACAAGCCTGCAATACGCGCGCGCGCGCATTTCCTTTTCAAAGGGCGACTCCCCGAGATTTCCTCTCGACAGCGGACTTAGTATATGAAAAGGCTTCGCAAGCGGCAAGTCGCAGCCAGGATAATCTAAGACTGTACAGCTAGCTTTCCCTCGTTGATACAGGGGGACTGAGGGAGGGTAGACCCGGTCGCGCCCAGATACCTGGGCAGAAAGTCCGCGGCGAATTCGCGCAGACGCCCGTCTATAATCGCCGTCCGCATCCTCGTCACCAGCGATATTAAAAAGTCGATATTGTGCAAGCTGAGCAGGTAATGCGCCAGCAGCTCTTTCGCCACTACCAGATGCCGCAGGTAGGCGCGTGAAAAGCCGCTGGTGTAATTATCCAGCTCGGCATCAATCGATTTTTCCTGATATTTGTATTGGGCGTTGCGCAGGTTGATGCGCCCGCCATGAGTGAAGGCGGCGCCATGCCGCGCCAGCCGCGTAGGGATGACACAATCGAAGATATCCACGCCGCGCAGGATGCCTGCCACCAGGTCGTCTGGCTCGCCAACGCCCATCAAGTAGCGTGGTCTATCGGCAGGCAGGATGGGCACAGTGTGCTCCAGCATGGAGCGCATTTCGCTTTTGCTTTCGCCCACCGCCAGCCCGCCGATGGCATAGCCGCGCAAACCCAGCTCGCTCACAAAGCGCGCCGATTGCTCGCGCAGGTCAGGGAAGACGCCGCCTTGCACGATGCCAAAAAGCGCCTGCTGCTCATCCTGCGGGTGCGCCTGCCGGCATTGCAGCAGCCAGGCATGCGTGCGCGCCACTGCCGCCTCGACTTCGGCACGGTCCTTGGGCGGCGGACACTGGTCAAAAGCCATGATGATATCCGCGCCCAGGTTCTGCTGGATAGCCATGGAGCGAGCCGGCGTCAAGCGCTTCATGCTGCCGTCCAGGTGACTGCGAAAAGTTACGCCATCGGCATCAATGCGGTTGATTTCGCTCAAACTGAATACCTGGAAGCCGCCCGAATCAGTCAATATCGGACCATCCCAGCGCATGAAATTATGCAATCCGCCCAGCGCGCGTACCAGCTCATCGCCGGGCCGCAGGAATAAATGATAGGTATTGGCGAGAATTAGCGGGACATCCAGCGCTTCCAGGTCGCGCGGCGGCACTGCCTTGACCGTCGCGGCTGTGCCCACCGGGGCGAAGACCGGCGTGGGGATATCGCCATGCGGCGTGCGCAGGATGCCCGCCCGCGCCTGCCCATCGGTGGCGATTACTTCAAACTCGAATGCCATTCCGCGCCTGCCTATGCGCTGCAAAAACGCGAGCAGTATAACACAGTCATGGTGAATGGTGGCTTGCCGCCTGCTATACTGGCGCGAGTGTTGACCCGCCCGCACAGGATTGCCGCGCATGACCCGTCCGCATCTTTTCCCTAGCCGCGTCGAGATTGATCTGGACGCGCTGGGCAACAATGCGCGCTGCATCAAGCGGCTGGCTGGCGATAGCGTCGCTGTCATGGCGGTTGTCAAAGCGGATGCCTATGGGCATGGCGCGCCCCAGGTCGCCCGCGTCGCCTTGGCGAATGGCGCGGATATGCTGGCGGTGGCGAACCTGGCGGAGGCTTCACAACTGCGCGAAGCCGGCATCCGCGCGCCTGTCTTGACGTTGAGCCTCGTGCCGCCTGAGCAAAGCCAACTGGCGCGGGCGCTAGACCTGCGCGTCACCGTGTTCGACCGCGACCTGGCTGAACAGTATCTTTCCGCGCTTGGCGATAACCGTGAAAAACTGCGCGTGCACCTCAAGGTCGATACGGGCATGCACCGCCTGGGACTGTCGCCAGACGAGGCTGTCGCTATGGCTCGGAGGTTGCGCGCCGCGCCGTCCCTGCAAGTGGAAGGCGTTTATACGCATTTCGCCGCCGCCGACGAAGATGCCGACTACACAAAAAAACAGCTAGCGACATTCAACCACGCGCTGGACGAGATGCGCGCCGCTGGCTGCCTGCCGCGCTACATCCACGCCGCCAATTCGCCGGCTTTGCTGAGCTGGCCGGGCAGCTACTTCAACCTCGTGCGGCCCGGCGTCCTGCTCTATGGCTTGCGCCCCCTGCATGATTCGCCGAATATGGACGGCTTCCAGCCGGTCATGCGCTGGACGACGCGGGTGGCGCAGGTGAAGACCCTGCCGCCGGGCAGCCGCGTCGGCTATGGGCATGCCTATACAACGCGCCGTGAAGAGACGCTGGCGGTGCTGCCGGTCGGCTATGCGGATGGCTTGCGGCGCACTCCGCGAACCTGGCGCTGTGCCCTCCTGCATGGCGAGCGCGCGCCGCTGGTGGGGCGCGTCAGCATGGAGAAGATCATCGTGGATGTCAGCCACATCCCGGGCGTGCAAATCGGCGACGAAGCGATCTTGCTGGGGGCGCAAGGCGACTCTGAAATCAGCGCGGACGAAATTGCCGACTGGCTGGGCAGCAACAATTATGAGGTCCTTACGACGATCGCGCCGCGAGTCCCACGCACGATTCTTTCACTCACCCGTTGATTATGCGCAGCATATCATCGGCGATAGCGCGCGCTGGCACGCCAAAGTGATAACGCCGAATCCAGCGCCCCCGCTCGTCCAGCAGGAAGGTGCCCGCTGTATGATCCACCAGGTAGCCGCTGGTCGCTGCTTCCGCGCTGACTGCGAATGACAGTCCCAATATGTCGCCCGCCTTGCGCACGGTAGCTTCCGCGCCTGTCAAGCCCAGCATGTCGCGCATGTCGCGGAATTCAAAATAATGGTCAAGCGCCTCGGGGGTGTCGCGCGCGCCATCCACACTGATGAAGACAAACTGCGCCGCAGCCGCCGCCTCGCCCAGCATGTCCCGCAGCCGCTGCATCTCGTTTAAGGTCATGGGGCAGATATCCGGGCAGTGCAAAAACCCGAAGGCCAGCAGGGTGAAGCCGCCGCGCAAGTCACTGAGGCTGGTTGCCCCGCCGTGGTGGTTGTCCAGCGTGAAATCGGGCAATGCCAGCGGCGGCTCAATGGCGATGATGCCGTCATGCGGGTGGCTGAGCGAACCGCCGGGCGAGTCAGCCGGCTCACGAAGCTGGTCATGCAGCAGGTAGACCGTCAAAGCCGCGATGCCCATCGCCAAGCCCGCGATTGCGCCATAGAGCAGGGTGTTGACGACTGCCGCGTTGTGTGAGGCTTTCGCGCCTGCATATCCCTTCATGCCGCACAGTATAGCAGGTCCAAGGCGCTGCCCCTAAGGTTTGTCGAGCTTTTCTCTCTGCCAACGGTCAGCGTCTACGCGACTCTCTGTGTCTCAGTAGAATCAAGTAAATAATGAGACTTTGAATGCCCATTTGCCCCCACCCCAAACCCCTCCCCCAAAAATGAGGGAGGGGCTTTATACAGAATCACTGCAAAGACTCCCCCTTCCCTCGTTCTGGGGGCAAGGGGCCGGGGA
>VXNO01000091.1 GCA_009840575.1 Chloroflexota bacterium
GGCGGGCGGGTCATCGCGGTTGGCACGACATCGGCGCGGACTTTGGAATCGGCGGCGGTGGACGGCGCGAGCGAGCAAAATAGTGTCCGACCATTCGCGGCGGATACTTCGCTTTTCATTTATCCCGGCTATCGCTGGCGGGCGGTTGATGGGCTGATTACCAATTTTCACCTGCCCCGCTCCAGCCTGCTGATGATGCTCAGCGCTTTCGTCGGGCGCGAGCGGCTGTTGGCGGCTTACGAGGTCGCCAAGCGCCAGGGCTACCGCTTCTATTCATTTGGCGATTGCATGTTTATCTGTTGAGCGCGGCAAGATTCAGGCTTGACTGCCAGCGGCTTTCGGCTACCATGCCATGCTGTCCCGCAGGGAGTCTGCGCGACAGTCCGAATCCGATTTTCCCCGTGAGTTGAGCCTGTGGCGGCGTCGGCTGCGGAGAAAGCAAGCGAAAGTTGGAGACAACCCATGTACGCAATCATCCGCAGCGGCGGGAAGCAATATCGGGCGGAAGTCGGCGCGACCATTGATGTCGATCGCCTGCCCAATGAAGTTGGCGAGCAACTTGAGATAGACGATGTGCTGTTGGTGGCGGATGGCGATGAAGCCAGGATTGGCGCGCCGAGGCTTGATGGCGCGTCCGTTTCCGCCACGGTGGTCGAGCAGTTTCGCGGCAAGAAGATCATCGTTTATAAATATCGTCAGCGCACGAATTATCGGCGCAAGCAGGGGCATCGGCAGTATTATACGCGCTTGCGCATAGACGAGATCCGCGTGTAGGCGGGCGAAGGAGCGGCAAGTATGGCACATAAAAAAGGCGGCGGCTCGTCCAGCAATGGGCGCGACAGCAATTCCAAACGGTTGGGCGTGAAGCATTATGGCGGGCAGCATGTCATCCCCGGCAACATCATCGTGCGCCAGCGCGGCAGCAAGTTTCATCCCGGCGAGGGCGTCGGCATGGGCAAGGATTATACGATTTTTGCCACCCGCGAGGGCTTCGTGCATTTTGAAAAGATGCGCGGACGCAACGGTCAAAAGCGCATTTCTGTACACGCGCAGCACGTCAAGACCGGGCAGTCTTTGCGCTAAAATCTCAACATAAGTCGCTTGCGCCACTCACAGCAGCCGCAAGCGCGGAGGACACCATGAAACAAGGCATTCACCCGGCTTGGCACGCTACGCCCGTTCGCTGTATGACCTGCGGCACAACCTGGACGACCGGTTCGACGGTCAAATCGCTGACCGTCGAAATCTGCTCCAACTGTCATCCCTTCTACACGGGCGAACAACGCATTGTCGATACCGAGGGCCGCGTCGACAAGTTCATGAAACGTTTGCAGCAGCGTGACCAAATCCGCTCGCAGCAAGTCAAGCGCGAAGAAGAACGTACCCCGCTCGACCTGCCGTTGGCGGAGCTGAAACTTGGCGAGCGCTATACCACAATTTTGCAAGAGCACGGCATCACTGTCGTCGCTGATGTGCTGGACCGGCTGGGCGACGAAGGCGATAACAACAGCCTCCTGGAGATCCAAGGCATCGGGCGCAAGGTCGTCAGCGATATGAAGAAGTCACTGCGCGCCCGCGGTTACGAGCTGCACATCTAAATCGCCCGCCAACCTGGTCATGAGGCACGAGGCGGGCAGCCTGGAAGTCATCTGCGGCAGCATGTTCAGCGGTAAGTCCGAAGAATTGATTCGCCGTGTGCGCCGCGCCATCATCGCCCGCCAGCAGGTGGCTGTCTTCAAGCCACAGATCGACGACCGCTACGGCATCCAGCGTATCGCCAGCCACGATGGGCAGGCGGTTGCCGCCATCGCTGTCGCTACCGCAGCAGAAATCTATGCGTGCGCCAATGGCTCCAGCACCGTCGTCGCCATAGACGAAGCGCAATTCTTCGATGACGAAATTGTGCCGGTGGTACAGCGGCTGGTGAACGAGCACAACATCCGCGTCATCATCGCTGGACTGGATACGGATTTTCGCGGCGAGCCCTTTGGCGCTATGCCCGAATTGCTGTGCATCGCCGAAGAAGTGGTGAAGCTGCACGCGATTTGTGTGGTCTGCGGAGGCGATGCCAGCCGCACCCAGCGATTGGTCGATGGCAAGCCCGCCGCCTATGACGACCCCATCATCTTGGTCGGCGCGCAGGAATCCTACGAAGCCCGCTGCCGATTTTGCCACGAAGTCGCGGGGGCGCAGGGCTAAGCAAGCAAGCTGGGTATCGCTTCGGGGTTGTTGGCGACGCGCGCGCCAGCCGCTTCCAATGCCTGGATTTTCTCGTCGGCGCTGCCCTCGCCGCCATCGACGATCGCGCCGGCATGGCCCATGCGTTTGCCGGGCGGGGCGCTCCTGCCCGCGATGAATGCCGCGACCGGTTTCGTCATGCAATTCTTGATGTAGTCAGCCGCCACAATCTCGGCGCTGCCGCCAATCTCACCCAACAGCGCGACCTTTTCTGTCTCGGGGTCGTTCTCAAACATTTCCAGCACATCCACAAATGTCGTGCCGATGACGGGGTCGCCGCCGATGCCGACGATGGTCGAGATGCCGATGCCGGCGTTTTTCATGGCAAAACCGACCTCGTAGGTCAATGTGCCGCTCTTGGACACCACGCCGACATTGCCCGGCTCGGCGACCATAGCCGGGATGATGCCGACTTTGGCTTGCCCTGGCGTCATGACCCCAGGGCAATTTGGGCCAATGAGACGGCTGCCGCGGCGCTTGCAAAATGCCACCACCTTCATCATATCGGCGACGGGAATATGCTCGGTCAGGCAGATAATCAGCTTGATGCCGGCATCAGCCGCTTCCATAACAGCATCAGGGGCGAAGCGCGCCGGCACGGTGACCAGGCTGGTATCGGCATTGGTTGTTTGTACAGCCGCCCGCACGGTATCAAAAACAGGCGCGCTCTCGAACCATTCGCCGCCTTTGCCCGGCGTGACTCCGCCGACAACCTGCGTGCCATAAGCCATCATCAGCCGCGCATGGAAGCCGCCTTGCCTGCCCGTGATGCCCTGCACCAGCACCAGGGAGTTGCGGTCGATGAGAATGGACATCAGGCTTGCTCCTTTGCTGCCGCGACCGCCATCTGCGCGGCTTGCGTCAAGGTCTCGGCGCTGGCGATATTCGGCATCCGCGCCTGGCTGATGATTGCATTGCCCTCGCTGGCGTTCGTGCCTTGCAGGCGAATGACCATCGGCACATTGGGTTTGACTTCGTTGTAGGCGGTCAAGATGCCGTCCGCGACCTCGTCGCAGCGGGTGATGCCGCCGAAGATGTTGATGAGCACGCAACGTACTTTGGCGTCCGACAAGATAATGCGTAAAGCCGCCGCCACCTGCTCGGGCGATGCGCCACCGCCGATATCCAGGAAGTTGGCGGGACCAATGCCATCGGCATCGCCATAGAGCTTGGTCATATCCATGGTGGTCATAGCCAAGCCAGCGCCATTGACCATACAGCCAATCTGCCCATCCAGCTTGATGAACGTGATGCCAGCTTCACGCGCGAGTCGTTCCGATTCGGGTTCGCCACTGGCATCGCGCTGGGCAGCGAGCTTGGGCTGGCGGAAGAGCGCGTTGTCGTCGATGATGACTTTGCCATCGACAGCCAGCAACTCGCCCCCGCCGGTGATGACCAGAGGATTGATCTCCGCCAGTTCGGCATCGCTTTCGCTGTAGCAGCGGTAGAGGCTCCGCAAGATGCTGCCGAAGCTGCGCCAGCGCGCGCGCGGCATGCCCATGGCGCTGGCGATATAGGTCAGTTGGAAGTTCTGCAAGCCAAGGCTGGGGTCGATGCGCTCACGGATAATCGCCTCGGGGCGCTCACGGTTAAGCTCCTCGATATCCATGCCGCCTTCCATGGAGCTCATAATCAGCGGGCAGCCTGCCGCGCGGTCGTTGGTGATTGCCAAATAGATTTCTTGCTGAATAGCCGCGGCGGGGTCAATCAGCACTTGCTCTACGGTCAAGCCTTTGATATCCATGCCCAATATATCAGCGGCGAATTGGCGGGCTTCATCGGCATCGCGCGCCAGTTTGACACCGCCGGCTTTGCCGCGTCCGCCGACATGCACCTGCGCCTTCACGACGACTGCCTCGCCCAACTGGCTGGCGATTTCATGCGCTTCGTCGGGCGTCCTTGCCACCTGCCCGTCCGGGATGGGGATGCCAAACTCACGAAACAAGAATTTCGACTGGTATTCATGCAGCTTCAAGAGGCTGTCCTCCGCTGATTGCCTGATGGCGCGCAAGTGGCTAGGGTAGTGTAAAGTCGGCGCTTTCTCAAGCCACAGTTCCGCAGGCGCGAGATGCGACCATTGGTTTTTGTATAGATTGCGCAATGCCTGTAGACTATTGGGAAGTTGGTTCGGTCGCCGATATGGGGGCGAAGATGAGCAAGCGACTAGCATTCATATTTCTTTTTTCTTTGGCGGTCTTGATGAGCATCGCCTTGGCACAAGAGGAAGAAGCAGTTCAAGAACAAGAAGAGGTTGTCGAGCTGCTCGTCAATGGCAATTTTGATGGCGAATTTATTCGGCGCGAAGGGCCTGCGCCGCGCCATGTAGCGGCAGGCTGGACGCCGTGGCACATCCCGCCCAGCGCCGCCAGCCCGTCCTTCGCCAACCACGACCCCAATTATGACCGCGAAAACGACCGCATCCATGTCAGCGTCGGCTCGGCGCAGAAATTCTTCACGCTCTTCGCGACGCACCAAGGCGGGCTTTATCAACGTGTCGAAGGCCTCAAGAGTGGTGCCACCTATCGCTTCACCGTCTATGGCTATGTGTGGTCGTCCAGCTTTGAAGATGCGGATATCAGCGAAGACCCGGGCGATGTCGTGCTGCGCGTGGGCATCGACCCGACAGGCGGCATCGACGGCACAAGCCCGGATATCATCTGGTCGACAGCCGCCACCTTCTTTTATGACGCCTATCGCCAATATGCGGTCATCGCCACCGCCGAGAGCGACGCAATCACCGTCTTCATCGAGTCGACCGTGGGCGGCCCACGCGCCAACAATTATATCTATGTCGATAATGCGGTACTGGAGGTCGCCAGCGAGACGGTCTTTCTAATCAACGATACGCCAACGCCCGAGACTTTGAGTTCGCCAACGCCCGCCCCGACTCTGGATACAACAGCGACCCGCGCCAGCGACTCCACGCCTGCGATAACCGCTACGCCAAGCCCAAGCCCTACCCCGACGCCAGCTGGCGTGACGCATATTGTGGAAGAAGGCGATACGGTAAGTTCACTCGCCTTTGAATACGATACAACCATCGCCGCTATCGCCGCAGCCAATCGCCTGGGCGAGCGCAATGTCATCTTCATCGGGCAAAGGCTTATTGTGCCTGTTAGCAGCCTCGCCGCGCAATTTCTCGATGTGTTTGCGGAATCCCCTACACCCACAGCGACAACTACGCCCACAGCCACGGCAACACTGACACCGACGCCGACCTATACGCCGACACTGACACCGACCGCCACCGATACGCCGACGCTGACCCCAACGCCGCATACCTATCAAATCCTGCGCGGCGATACGCTGTCGTCTATCGGGGCGCGCTATGGCATGACAGTCGCTGAAATTGTCCAGCTGAACGGCATATTCAACCGAAATGACATTGATGTCGGGCAGGTGCTGGTTCTCGCCACGCGCACGCCCATCCCCACCGCCACCCCTGTGCCCACCAACACACCCGCGCCTATCCCCACCAGCGCTACCAGTTACATCGTGCAGGCGGGTGAGACGCTCAGCGAGATTGCAGCCAGGTTTAGCACGACGGTCGCGGCGCTGGTGGAGCTGAACGAGCTTGAAAATCCCCGGCTCATTTATGCCGGGCAGGTGCTGGAAGTGCTCGGCATTGTGGCGACAGTACCGCCGACGCCTAGCCCGACGCCAACGCCCATCCTGCACACTGTCCGCCGCGGCGATACCTTGTATGCCATTGCGCTGAGTTATGGTGCCGATGTGTATTCAATTGCCCAGCGCAATAATTTAGTCAATGTGCATGCGCTGACCATCGGGCAAGTGCTGGTTATTCCTGGCTGAGGCGAAGAGGCTGCCGCTTGAAAGTCCAAATCCACTGCCTGATTTGCTGTCTGTTGGTCTGCTTTGCGGCTGCGCAGGCTCTCGCGCAGGAGCAGGCCAGCCCCGCCCTGACCATGCATGTGGTGCAGCGTGGCGAGAATCTCTTCCGCATCGCCCTGCAGTATGACCTGTTCGCCGACCAGGTCGCCCAAGCCAATGGTTTGCAAGTGAGCGATAGTTTGCAGCCCGGGCAGCGGCTGCTCATTCCACTGGGCGCAGCCGCCGCGACGCCAACACCGATGCCAATCGCAATCGCTACAGCCGCCGCGCCGCCGACCCTGACCACTGTCAATCCTGCGCAGACAAGTGTGGCGGGCGGGCCCCATTCTTTCGCGCGGGACGGCGCAATGCCCACAGCTTACCTGCATACCGTAGCCGCCGGCGAAACGCTCTTTGTCATCGGCTTGCAATATAACCTGACTGTCGACGCCATCGCAAAAGCCAATGACATGGACAACCCAAACCTGCTGCGCATCGGCCAGCAACTGACCGTGCCAGGCATCGAGCTGCCCAAGCTGACGAGCGCCCTGCCCGATGCGGCGCTGGCATTCACCATCGATCCGCTGGTTTTCAAAGAGGGACAAACATCGCGCATCGAGCTTTGGACGCGCGATGCCATGACGATCGCCGGGACATTCCTCGGGCAGGACTTGCCGGTCATCACGCGCGAGGCAGGCAGGCGGCACAATCTGCTGGTGGGCGTGCCGATGTTCACGCCGACAGCGATTTATCCATTGGAGTTGACGCTGATGGATGCGGCTGGGGAGGCGCAGCGAATCTCCGCCCGAGTGCAAGTCATCAGCGGCGGTTACTTCCGGCAGAGCCTGACCATCAATGACAGCGAACTGCTGGCGCGGGAAGTGGAAACGGCGGAGTTCGCCCGGCTGGCGCAAATCGCGGCGGCTTTTTCACCACAGCGCAGTTGGGAAGCGTCGCTGCGCCTGCCAGCCACGGACAATATGAATGCCTTTTTTGGCACCCTGCGCTCATATAATGGCAGCCCTTTCGACCGCTACCACAGCGGCGTCGACTTCGCTGGCGCGGTTGGCACATCGGTGCGGGCGGCGGCGGCTGGGGAGGTCAAGATGGTCGAGCGGCTGCAGATCCGCGGCAACACCGTCATGATTGACCACGGCTGGGGCATCTACAGCCTGTACGCGCATCTGAACGCGACGCACCCACAAGTCGGCGCGCAGGTGCAGCAAGGCGAGGTTATCGGCACGATCGGCTCAACCGGGCGCAGCACAGGACCACACCTGCATTGGGAAGTCTGGGTGAATGGCGTCAATGTCGACCCCCTGCAATGGGTCAACGAAGTCTTCCCCTAGCGGTATGCGCCGTCCAGCGCCTCGAAGTCAGTGAACAAGAAGTGGTCGTGGTAATAGTGAATCCACAGGAATGACAGAATCGCTGTGTAATAGGCGATGTCAAAGTGGCTGTTGCCATCGATGCCTGGCTTGACAATACCCGCCAGCGCATAGACCAGCGCGAATATCAGCGCGGAGCCGACCAGCAGCAAGGCGCTGAAGCCATAGAGCGCGCGCGAATCGGCTGTCTTGCGGCTGAAGCGAGCCACCAGCGGCGCGTCTTCATCCAAATCGCCCATCAGCTGGCGAATCTTGATGATATAAAAAGTGATAGCTAAATACTGGAAAGAATGCCAGGTATTCAGCCCTTGAAAAGCCGTATCGAGATTGGGCAGCAGCGGCGTGAAGAAAGCCACAACCACCGTCAGCGAGACGAAGATAAACTTGGGCATATTGAGGATGCCATGCCGCGCTTCATGGATTGACTTGCCGATATAAGCGACCAGCGCCGCGCCGAATATCACCGTAACCAGGATGAAGAACCAGGGATTGTCCGGCTGCTGGAAGAGGTCAGGGATGGCTTCGCCCAGGTCATTTTGTCCGATTTCGAAGGTGCCTTGGCTGATCTTCCACATGGCGATGGGGAAGAGGCTGGTCAATACGATGGCATAGTCAATCAAGCGCGCCAGCGGGCTCAAGGCGCTGCGGCGGACGAACCTGGCTTCTTTGTGATTGTAAAGCTCGACGATATAGGTAACTTGATGCAAGACATGCAGCGACGCCCAGAAAAAGAAAAAGGTCAGCATCAAGCTGAGGTTCAGAAAAGCCAGCGAGATTACGATGACGGGGATGATGATCGACGAGCGAATCAGGGTGGGATAGCGTTCTTTGAAGCGCTCATCCAGCCCCGTGCGCAGGAAAGTCGACATCATGTGCGGGCCGCCGATTGCCACCGCGACAAAGGCATTCACCAGGTTGCGGCTGACGTCGTCATCCAGCCCAAATCGCACGCCCAGCAGGTACATCACATAGGGCAGCGGCACGACAACTACGCTGAGCGTGATAAAGAACAAGTCCCAGCGGCGGTTGCGCAGCCACAGACTGCCTTTGTCAATCTCGGCATAGTAGGCTTGCGAGCGATTCAGCGAAATTGTGGTTGATGCCATGCCTTGGCTCCCAACGCGGCTGATGATTGCATTCTAGCAAAAATACTTGGCATTGCAAAATAGGCTTTACCCCGGGCAATCGGTTCAAAACTTATTTTCCACAGAGGCACAGAAGCAAAATCAAGAAAGTAATGCGAAAATCTAGGAATGAATGTAGGGGCGAGGCGGCGACTCGTCCGCGCTAGGGAATAAAGCCGAACCAGCGACAGAAATTGGTCGGGTGCGCGGCGCAGCTACTCGGCGCGTCAATCAACAGGAAGGCGATGCCAGCGCAGGCAGCCAACGCGAGTATCGCCAGCGCGCAGCCCAGCCAGGCACCCGGGCCTGCCTGTAGAAAGTCCACCAACGCGCCCAGGATGCCCAGCAGCAGATCGATGATGCCGCTGAGCGCTTGCAGCAGGAAACCAACTACTAACAGCGCCCCGCACAACAAAGCGCAGCCCACAGCGATAAGTGGCAATTGCGCCGGGTCGATCATCGGCAGCAAATCCATGCTCAGGCTCCTGGGGGCTGGCAGGTGCCGGCGCTGGTATCGTGCAGCAGCCAGCTCTCGTCCGCGCCGCGCGCATAACAATCACAATAGCGCGCATTTTGGTCGCCGCCGCTGGATTGCCACAAGACAAAGCGCACCGCCGTCTCCACGCACAAGGCTGGCTGGCTGGCAACCACAGCCGACGTCTCGATGCGCAAGCCGCGTTCCCGCTCTTCGCTGACCAACGATATCAGCAGCAGCGGGTGGGCATGCGGCTGGGGAATATCCCGGTGTTGCAGGCGGATCTCGCCGTTGGCCGCCAGGTAGAACAATCCACAGGGCAATAGCAGCAGCGCAAACCAGGCAATCAATAGCAGCAAGCAACCCAGCCGCTGCAGCGGGTTAGGGCGCGCGGGCGCGTCAGGCTTCGTCATCATAGCGCATCACAACGCGGTCGGTCTCATCATAGCTGACATGCACGTTCAGGGGCGGGTCGTCGTTGCGCATCGTCAACAGGCGCGGCAGCAGCCCGGGCAGATCATCCACGAGGTCAAGCGCCCCCAGTCGCTCGCGCGGGATCCATTCCAACTTGCCTTCGTCTCCATCACACCGCACTGCGCGCCCCGCACTGATGGCAGTATACACAAAGAGCAGGATGCCCGTTTGCGCGCCGGTGTCGATATTGTGGATGCTGCGCAGGCGCAAGGAGTTTACTTTTAAGCCGCTTTCTTCGCGGACTTCGCGCAGCGCCCCAGCCGCCGGGCTTTCGCCGCGTTCCAGATGCCCGCCCAGCCCGTTGTATTGATTGGGAAAAACCCGTCTATGCGGCGCGCGCTTCATCATCAGCACAGCGTCATCATGCAGCACAAAGACCAAAGTGCGCGGCATGACCAGCCAGCGCCCGCTTGTTGCTTCTGCGCCTTGCTCTTGCGCCCCCATAAGCGCCTCCTCGCCGACAGTGCCGATTGCCGCCGCGCCCGCTTCGTGCTAGGCTAGGCGCTTCATTGCTAGTGTACTGGTTCAGGCTGTGATTGCGAATCCACATAACGTGCCGCCGCCCGATTTGCGCATCGTCGACATACACGCGGTGCTGCCCCATGAAAGCAGCGATATCCAACGTTCGGGTCCTTTAATAGCGCGCCTGCAAGAGGCTGAATTCTTCACCAACCCGCCTTTGGTCGCGCCGGCGGGGGATGGCAAGTTCGTGCTGATGGACGGCTCCAACCGCCATGCGTCTTTGAAAGCGCTGGGCTTCCCGCATATCCTTGTGCAGGTCGTCGCCTACAACAGCGGCTTGGTTGAGCTGGGCTTGTGGCAGCACATCGTAGCCGATTGGGACGCGCAAAGCCTGCGGCGCGAGTTGGAGAATCTGCCCGGCATAGGCATAAGCGATTGCCAAGACGCCGCGGCGATTGCCAGCTTCGACCTGCGCGATGGCGATTGTTTTGGCATCCGCGCCCCTGCTGATAGCCTGCGCGAGCGCAATGCCGCCTTGCGAGCGGTGGTGGAAGCCTATCACAGCCGCGCCACGTTGTATCGCAGCCCCTTGACCGATGCAAAGCAACTATGGACACTTTTCCCGACCGGGGTGGCGCTGGTCACTTTCCCGATATATCAGCCGCAGGAAATCATCGCCGCCGCCTTGGACCATGCCTACCTGCCGCCGGGCGTCAGTCGGCACATCATCCAGGGACGGGCGCTGAACCTGCGCTACCCCATGCAGCGCCTGCGCGTCGACCAGCCGCTGCAATCGAAAAATCGGCAGCTTGCGGGCTGGCTGCAAGCGCAATTCGCTCAACGCGCGGCGCGCTATTATGCCGAAGCCACTTACCAGTTTGATGAGTGAGGCGGCATGACCCAAAGCGCTGAAGAGGCGCTGCGCGAGGCGACGCTGGTTAGCGATGGCTGCCTTTATCGTTTGCTGCAACTGTCGCCAAAGGCGATTACCCTGGCGGCTGGCGTCCTGGCAGAAGCCGCCAGCCCTTTCAGCGCGCTGCTGGTGGACAAAGACGAAGTTACGCTGCTGCTGCCTGATGAGGCTTGCCAGGAATTCGCGCGCCGCTTGCGTCATGCGGCCATCAGCGACGAGGCTTATCGACTGATTACCATTGACATTGAGTTGGATTCCGCGCTGGTCGGCTTCATGGCGCTGCTGAGCGGGGCATTGGCGGAGGCAGGCATCCCCATCTTGACCTATGCGGCTTTCTCGCGCGATCATATCGTCGTGCGCGCCCATGATTTTGAGGCGGCGATGCGCGCGCTCCGCCAGTTGCAACAGAAGGCGCAAGGAAGCTGAAGTATGGAAATCAACCTGTTCAACGACCCCAGCCAGGTGCCGCAGCCGCGCCACAAACTCAAGATCGAGAGCTTCCGCGCCAGCCCCTATGTCGACCGCTTCCGCGTCAAGGTCAATTTGTCCATCACGCCCTTCCAGGAGCGGCCCAACCTGGTCATCACGGCGCGCCGCAGCGATGGCTTGCTGGTCAGCGACCTGGATGTCATCGCCACCATGCACTTCCATAATGAATTTACCATGCACATCCGCGGGCTGGATGACCCGACTGGCGATTATACCTTGCGCGCTGAGCTCTACTTCGAGACGCGCAACCCGCCGCAAGACGCGCTGGAAGTCCATTTCAACATCCCGCCCGAAGACAGGTAGGCGAGCCTATGCGCATCACATACGCTGCCGCGAGAAACATCGCTGAGCAGGCAGTTGAGCAAGCGCCGCGAGAGGCTTGTGGCTTGCTGGCTGGCAAAGGCGGGCTTATCTCGCTGGCCTTGCCGGTCGCCAATGCCGCCGCCCAGCCCGAAGCAGCGTTCAGGCTAGCGCCCACTGAGCAGTTACGACAACTGAAGCGGATAGACGCGCTGGGGCTGGATTGCCTGGGCGCGTATCATTCGCACCCGAAGACGCCGCCTATCCCCTCGCCAGCGGATCTAGCCGGCGCAGGCGATACTGGCCTCTTGCAGTTGATTGTCTCGCTGGCGAGCCCCAAACCACGCTTAAAATTGTGGCGGATTGATGGTGCCTCCGCACTGCCGCTGGAACTGGACTTTGCCGGCGCGCCCAGTAGCGATGGTGAAGCTGGCGAGCTGACGCAAAAGCAGCAACTGATCATGCTGGCGGCTGGCGCGTTAAGCCTGCTGGCATTATTGGTCATCGCCATAACGCTGCTGCCGCCAGTGTCATAAACATGTCCGACAGCATTATCGGCATAACGATTGCGCAAGTAGCGCTGCTGGCTGGCATCACATTTGTCGATTTCCAGCGGCGCGTCATTCATCCAGGTTTATTGATAGCCTTGGCAGGTATTTCACTTTTTGGCATCCTCACCAACAATCACCCCGCTGCGCAGTCGGCAGGCGTCGGCGCGCTCACCGCTGGACTGGCATTTAGCCTGGTCTATCTAGGCGGCAAGCTATTCGGCAAGCGCAGGGCTGTACCAGCGGGCGCAGTCGTCTTTGGGCGGGGGGATGTCTGGCTGGGGGCGGTCTGCGGGTTGGCGGTGGGTTTTCCTGGCGCGCTGCTTGTGGCGCTGCTGGCTCTGTGCTTGGGTGGGCTAAGCGCCGGCATCTATTTGGCGTTTACAAGCTGGAGAGGCAATGCCTATCAGCCCTTCACCGTGCTGCCTTATGCGCATAACCTCGCGGGTGCCACTTGCCTGGCGCTGCTGTTTCCTACGCAAGTCGCGCAGGTTTTCGCCGCTATGTAATTATGGTTCGTCTGCGAACTTGGCGATGATGCCGCCGCCCAGGCAGATATCATCAGCATAAATCACAGCCGCCTGCCCCGGCGTGATGTCACGCTGCGGCTCGTCAAAGCGCGCTTCGAAACTATCGGCGCTGGGCGCGAGTACCTCGGCTGGCTGCGGTTGGGCGCGGTAACGAATCTTGACTTGGGCGCGGAATTGCGAGTCGGGTGGCGCGCCACTGACCCAGTTGACGCCTTCAGCAGTGAGAAAGTCGCGCCCTAGTTGGTCGCGCGTGCCTACGATTAAGGCATTGCGCAGCGGATTGGTCGCCAGCACATACAGCGGCTCGCGATAGGACAGCCCCAGGCCTTTGCGCTGCCCGATTGTGTAATTCGCCAGCCCGCCGTGCTCGCCCAGCATATTGCCAGTTGTCGTCATGATGGGTCCCGCTCGCATGACATCCGGCGCGTGCAGCCGCAGAAAGTCGCGGTAGTCGCCCTGCCCCAAGAAACACAAATCCTGGCTGTCTTGCCGCCCGGCTACATCCAAGCCCAGCTCCGCCGCCAGCGCTCGCACCTGCGCTTTGGGATAGCCACCGACCGGGAACATGGCGCGTGAAAGCTGCGCTTGCCCGAGCACACTGAGCACATAGCTCTGGTCTTTATTATCATCCCGCCCGCGTCGAAGCTGCCAGCCGCCAGCCGCATCCCGCGTGATGCGCGCATAATGACCGGTCGCCAGGTAGTCGGCATCCAGCGCCAAGGCATGGTTTAGCAGCCACTCAAAGCGGATACGCCGATTGCATTCCAGGCAGGGGTTGGGGGTATCGCCACTACGATGACCGGCGATGAAAGCCTGCACGACTGTGCCACGAAAGACATCTTGCGTATCCAGCACAAAAAAAGGGATGCCGAGCTGGTCGGCGATGCGGCGGGCGTCGCTCATCTGCGTCGGCGTGCAGCAGCGATTATGCGCCGCGCCACCCATAGCCGGCTCCGACCACAGGCGCATCATCATGCCGACCACATCATAACCAGCGCGCGCCAGCAGCGCCGCGGCAACGGAGCTATCCACGCCGCCGCTCATAGCGACGACAACGCGCTGGGTTCGCTTGTTCATCCCCCTCAGTCCCCCCGATGAGTCAGGGAGAGGCAACCCTCGCTGCACATGGAATTCACTTCTCTCGACTACTCTGTTGATCGTCAAACAATGTCGGCGGCGGATTTGGCGCTGGACTGGCGGCCATTGGCTCGGAATGATTCTTGTGGGTAGAGCTTGCGCAGCTTCTTGGCTGCCTCCGCCAGGGCATCCACCACATAGTCAATATCGGCGGTTGTCGTGCCAGTGCCCACCGACAGCCGCAGCCCGCATTTTGCCGCCGCGGGCGAATAACCCGCCGCCAGCAGAATCTCCGATGGCGCGGGGTCGCCTACCTTGCAGGCGGAGCCGCTGCTGGCGGATATGCCCCACATATCCAGGTGCATCAGCAAGGCGTTGGCATCAATGCCCGGCAGCACAAAACTGACGTGCGAGGGCAGCCGCTGGGTCGGGTGTCCGCTGAGTTCCGCCCCCGCGACCGCCCGCAAGACGCCAGCCACCAGCCGGTCGCGCAGCGCGGAGAAATGCGCGTTTCGCTCGGCTTGTTCGTCCTGCGCCAATTCCAGCGCTTTCGCCAAGCCAATGATGCCGGCGGTATTGTGCGTGCCGGCGCGCTGCCCTTGCTCATGCCCGCCGCCGGTCATGGCGCTGGCCAGCTCAATGCCATTGCGGATATACAGCAGCCCGGCACCTTTGGGACCATAGAATTTGTGCGCCGACAAGCTAAGCATGTCCACGCCCAGCGCATCCACATCCAGCGTCAGTTGCCCGCCAGCCTGGACGGCATCAGTGTGAAATGGAAGGCCGTGTCGCCGCGCGCTGCGAGACAAACGCGCCAGATCGTTGACGCTGCCCAGTTCATTGTTGGCATATATGACGCTAGCGACCGCCGCTCCCTGCTGGCATGCCCGCTCGAAGGCGGCTGCATCCACCAAGCCCGCGCGATCGACCGGCACGAACTCCGCTGTGAAGCCCATGAGCGAATCCAACTGGCGGATTGTATTCGTTACCGCGCTGTGTTCGACTGGCGTACTAATCAAGCGATTCGACTTGCCAAGCTGCCGCGAGCGCCAAGCCGCGCCGCGAATCGCCAGGTTGTCGCTCTCGCTGCCGCCAGCAGTGAAGACGATTTCAGAAGCCTGGCAGTGCAGGATTTCCGCAACCCGTTCGCGCGCTGCTTCGATTGCGCGTTCGGCAGCCCGTCCGAAATGATGCGCCGATGAAGAATTGCCGTAGACATCGCCGAAGAATGGCAGCATCGCCTCCAGCACGCGGGCGTCTAGCGGCGTGCTCGCTGAGTGATCCAGGTAAACCGAGTGACGTTCGCGCATGGCAAATTTTTGTCGAAGGTTAGTCCAGCCTTGGACTTGCCCCGCTATTCTACTGGATAGTGGCGGGGCGATTCAACCGGGGAGTCTTCGGTGTACTCCTTAAACTCGGCGCACTCGGTAGTAAATCATTTTAGGGCTTCAGGGTTTATTGAATACGGTTTTGCATTATCATAGCTCGGCAGCCGGCACAGCGAGCAGGGGGACGGTTATTATGCCCAAAATCAGCAAGGTTAAGGCGCGCGAGGTACTAGATTCGCGGGGCAACCCGACAGTCGAAGTCGAGATTGCGCTGGATGACGGCTCGCTGGGGCGGGCGATTGTGCCCAGCGGCGCATCAACCGGCGAGCATGAAGCGCTGGAGATGCGCGATGGCGACTCCGCGCGTTATCTGGGCAAGGGCGTCTTAAAGGCGGTCGCGGCTGTCAATGAGGTCATCGCGCCGGAGGTCATCGGTCGGGCGCCATTTGAGCAGAAGGCGCTGGATGAATTGATGTTGGCGCTGGATGGCACCCCGACCAAGAGTCGGCTGGGCGCGAACGCGATATTGGGCGTGTCGCTGGCGCTGGCGCAGGTGGCCGCCGCGAGCCTGCGTCTGCCGCTGTATGCCTACCTGGGCGGCGTACACGCGCATGTCCTGCCTACGCCCATGATGAATATCATGAATGGCGGCAAGCATGCGCTGGGCAGCGCCGACTTCCAGGAATTCATGGTCATGCCGGTGGGGGCGGGCAGCTTCCGCGAGGCGCTGCGCTGGGGCGTTGAGATTTATCATCAACTGGGGGCGCTCCTGCATAGCCGCGGCTTCCAAACAACGGTCGGCGATGAAGGCGGCTACGCGCCCAGCCTGGGCAGCAATCAAGCCGCGCTGGATGTCATCATGGAGGCGATTGACCTGGCTGGCTATCGAGCTGGCGAAGACATTTTTATCGCGCTGGACCCAGCCGCATCCGAACTCTACCAGGACGGCTTCTATCATCTGGAGGTCGAAGGCAGACGGCTCTCTGGCGAAGAGATGGTCGAGTTCTGGGCGGACTGGTGCGCGCGCTATCCCATCATTTCGATTGAAGATGGGCTGGACGAGAACGACTGGGCGAACTGGACGCGGCTGACGGCGGCTATAGGCGACCGCGTGCAAGTGGTCGGCGATGACCTGCTCGTCACCAACAGCGACAAGGTTGCGCGCGCCATCAAAGAAAAAGCCGCCAACTCGCTGCTGCTGAAAGTCAACCAGATAGGCACATTGACCGAAGCCTTCGCGGCTGGGCAGCTCGCGCAGCGCCACAATATGACCGTGGTGACCAGCCATCGCAGCGGCGAGACCGAAGACAGCACCATCGCCGATATCGCCGTAGCCATGAACAGCGGGCAGGTGAAAACTGGCGCGCCGGCTCGCACTGACCGCGTCGCCAAGTATAATCAGTTGCTGCGCATCGAAGAGCGTTTGAGTAGCGCCGCGAGCTATGCGGGCATGGCGGCATTTGCCAGCCTGAATGCCGACCTGCGCTAGAATTGCCTTGGTGGAAATAGGCAGACGGAGCGGCTGTGCAATTAAGCCTGTATAGCAAACATACCAAGATCGTCGCCACAATTGGTCCCGCTTCCTGCGAGCCTGGCGTCTTGCGCGCCATGATCCGCGCCGGCATGAATGTGGCGCGCATCAACTTTTCGCATGGCGACCACCAGACACACGGGCGGACAATCGACCATATCCGCCGCATCGCCGCTGAAGAAGGCGCGGTTGTCGCCGTGCTATGCGATATCCAAGGACCCAAGATCCGCATCGGCGCGCTGCAAGAAGAGCCGCTCATGCTGGAAAATAGCGATCGCATCACGCTGACAGTAGATGATTGCATCGGCGCGCAGGGGCTTATCTCGCTGCCGCATCCTGAATTTGTGCGCGATATCACCGCCGGCACCACCTTGCTGCTGGACGACGGCAACTTGCAGTTCCTAGTCACGGAGACCGATGGCAAGAATCTGCGCTGCGAAGTAGTGGTTGGCGGCGCGCTGAAATCCCGCAAAGGCGTTTCCGCGCCCAATGCCCGCTTGACGCTCTCGGCAATCACCAAAAAAGACCGCGCTGACATTAAGTTTGCTTTGTCAAAAGACTGTGACTACATCGCCATGTCTTTTGTGCGCAGCGCCAAGGATATTCATGAGCTAAAAGACTTGATGCAGGAAGCAGGCGCGCAGGTTTCTGTCATCGCCAAGATCGAAATGGGTGAAGCGCTGGAGAATATCGAAGCCATCATCGCCGTCTGTGATGGCATCATGGTGGCGCGCGGCGACCTGGGCATAGAGACGCCCGCCGAAGAAGTGCCCTTCCATCAGAAGCGCATCATCAAGCTCTGCAATGACGCCGCCAAACCGGTCATCACGGCGACGCAAATGCTCGAATCGATGACGGAAAACCCCCGCCCCACCCGCGCTGAAGCCAGCGATGTCTATAATGCGATTTTGGATGGCACCGACGCCATCATGCTCAGCGCCGAGAGCGCCAGCGGCAAGTACCCCGTGCGCGCTGTGGAAGTGATGAGCGAGATCGCCAGCATCGCCGAGAAGAACCTGCCCTACCAAGGCGACGGCTTGCAACCCGCGCCGGTGCGACGGCAGCCCAGTGGCGAGCCCCGCGAAGAAATGTCCGACGCCATCAGCAAAGCCACCTCGGATATATCCGAAGTCATCAAGCCCAAAGCCATCGTTACGACGACCATGTCGGGTTATACCACGCGGCGAGTCGCCAAAGAACGTCCGCGCACGCCGATCTTGTGCATGACTCCCAGCGCGACTACACAAAGGCGCATGGCGCTGGTCTGGGGCGTAACCGCGCTGCAAATCCCCGAGTTCACCACCATCGACGAGATGATCCGCAATATCATCCGCGCGGCGCACGGCAAAGGCTTGGTGGTGGAAGGCGATCGGCTGGTGATTATCGCTGGCGTGCCTTTCGGCGTTGATGGCCAGACCAACCTCATCAAAATTCACATTGTCGGCGAAGCGGGCGAGATCTAGCTAGTCCAGCTCCTGCGAGGCGACCCAGCGAGCGTCTATCGGCGCGGGCTCGGCTGGCTGGACATGCCGCGAACTCGTGGGGATGCTGCCATCGGAGGTCGGGTTGATCTGGCTGGTGGCGCAGCGCGGGCAGATATTCCAGGGCAGCTCCAGCAAGTAGCCGCAATGCGTGCAAGTTTTCTTGAGCCGATGGTGGCACTGCGGGCAGACCTGCCAATCACGCTGTACCCGCTGGCTGCAGCCGGGGCAGCTTGGACGTTCTTCAATCTCTTGCAGCAAGGCCTCTTCTTCCAGCGACCGTTCGTATATCTCGGACAAGGTTTCGCGGGGGCGCAGCAGCACATAAATCAGCAAACCGGGCAGGTTCAGCAAGAAAACCAGCGCGCCAACCAGGATAGGCACCAAGGGATCGCGCGAACGGCGGCGAATATCGCGGGTAGCCCATATAACAATCGCCAGCCAGGCTGCCGCAGCCACCACCGCCGTAAACACGATAGCGACCAGGATAATATCATTCAGGCTTTCAGGCATGGGCGGAACTCCTGCAGGGGACAAGCTGTTTCATACTATTCAGCCGCCATTCCCGCCATTGACGGTAGCATTGCCGACCAGCAGGACGACCTCGCCAACGACGACATCAAATTGATGGCCCGAGGCATAAAATGCCACCGAGTCGATGCGCTGCGGGCGGACTTCTTCGGCGATGAGGTTGAGCAGGTTGTCCGAGTCAAATGTGTGCCAGACTGCTTGTCGGGTGTGGATATGATCCTGGATGCAGCTGGCGCAAGTCCGCCGAGCCGCGCCGGTTACATCTTCAGCATAATAAAAGCCGCGCAGCCATGCGCCATGGTTTCCATTTTGATCCTGGTAATCAATGCGCAGCATCAGGATGCACTCACTGGCCAGCGAGCCACAGACGCTCAGCGATTGATTTTCGGGGCTGAAGGTAGTGAGGACGCGCATGGTATCGTAGCCGCGGACATCCAGCCCGCCCTGGAAAATCTGCATACAGCGCACTTCGCCATTGCTGCGCGCATTGTTGACTCGCCGCAAACGCATACTGCGCCTTCCCTCAAATTCAACCAGGCTGTAACTGCCTTGCGGGCTCTGGTCGGGCGGCACCGCGCATTGCCAGCCGGGCGGGGCGATGCTTGAATCCGCGCCAGTCGCCGCTGGCTCGAACAAGCTGAAGGTCGGGTTTTGCAAGGCATTAATCAGGCGGTCTTGCTGGATGATGTCGCGGCTGCCCAGTCGCAGGACCAGCTCTTGCCCGGAGCGGGCGCTGCGCAGTGAGCCCGGCTCATCCAGGAAGCGCGCTGTGCCCCGCCCCGACAAGCTGAACAGGCGCACTTCGTCTTCGCTGGCGCTCAGGCGATACCTGCCTTTGGCGAGCAACTGCACATGCACGCCGCCGCCGCTGGGCTCGTCGCTATAAATATCCATTTGCAAGCTGTGCTCACCATCGCCGGTTACGAGAATATCCAATGTGCCGCGCAGAGAGGTGAATTGGATGCGCTGGGGGAGCTGGCTCCAGTCAAAGCGCGGGCTATTGGCATAAGCGAACGTAAGGACTGTGTTGCCTTGCAGGGTAACAGCAGCCAACAAGGCAGGTTGGGCAGCGTCATCGGGCAAGTTGTGAAATTGGATGGTCGCCTGGGAGAGCGCATCGGTGCTGATGCTGGTTTCCGCATTGAGGGCGCGCTGGTCACGCTCGACGGCTTCGATCAAATCCGCGCCGGTGATGCCGACTGTGCCAACAGCGACTTCCAGCGAGGCGGGCAATGCCACTGCCGACTGGAAGAGAAATTGATACACGCCGGCGGCAATGCCAATCGTCAGCACGCAGAAGCAGGCAAAAGCCACCAGCAAGACCGTCCAAGCCACTCGTTCTGGACGCGCTGCGCCGATTTCTGCCGCTGGCGGCGCTGCATCGGTTGCTTGTGCTGCCGCTACATTGTGGTCTGCCAAGTCCTGACCTCGTTAGGCATCTCTACATGACCAACTCCAAGTATTATAGCATTGCAGGCTGTAATGACGCGGCGACAATGCGCTATAATTGAGCCGGTTCGCAAGGCGGATGTGAAAGGGGCGCGGAATATGTCTGGTCATAGCAAGTGGTCGACCATCAAGCGCAAGAAAGGCGCAGAAGACGCCAAGCGCGCCAAGGTATTTACACGGCTGGGGCGCGATATCATGGTGGCGGCTCGTGAAGGCGGCGGCGACGAAAGCGCCAACCCGCGCCTCAAATTGGCCATCTCCAAAGCGCGCGCCGCCAACATGCCCAAAGACAATATCGAACGGGCAATCAAAAAAGGCACGGGCGAGATCGCCGGCGGCGAAGTCGTCGAGATCATCTATGAGGGTTATGGTCCCGAAGGCGTGGCTTATATCGTAGAGATTTTGACGGACAATAAAAACCGCGCCCTGGCGGAGATTAAACACACCTTCAGCAAGCACGAGGGCAGCCTGGCTACTAATGGCGCTGTCGTATGGCAATTTGACCAAAAAGGCTACCTCACGCTACCTGGCGATGTCGACTTTGATGAGCTGTTCATGGCAGCGGCGGAAGCCGGCGCGGAAGATGTCGTGGAAGAAGACGGGCTGGTCATCGTCTATACGCCGCGCGATGAATTCTCGGCGGTTGAGCAGGGGCTAAGCCAAGCCGGCTACCAGTTCGAAGATTGCGAGCTGCGCTGGTTCCCACAGAACGAGGTGGATATATCCAAGAGCAAGGCGCTGCAGAATATGCGCTTGCTGGAGCAGTTGGAAGAATCGGACGATGTGCAGACGGTCGCCTCCAACCTGAGCATCAGCGACGAGCTGCTGGCGGCATACGGGTCTTAAGCATGATATCGCTGGGTATTGATCCGGGCACGGCAACGCTGGGCTATGGCTTGGTGCGAGAGCTGCCCGATGGCAGTTTGCAGATGGTAGATTATGGCGTGATTCGCACGGCAGCCGGCACGCCCATGGCGGAACGTTTGCAGACGATCTACACCGAATTGCGCGGCATCATCGCGGCGCATCGCCCCGACCGCGCCGGCGTCGAGGAGCTGTTTTTCGCGCGCAATGTAAGTACAGCCATCACCGTGGCGCAGGCGCGCGGCGTTGTGCTGCTGGCGCTGCAAGAGGCTGGCTTGTCAATCGCCGAACACAAACCCAATGCCGTGAAGATGGCGGTCTGTGGCTATGGCGGCGCGGACAAAGCGCAGATGCAAGATATGGTGCGACTGCTGCTGGAGTTGGAAGAGACACCACGTCCTGATGATGCCGCCGATGCCCTGGCCGTCGCCATCGCCGACCTGCACAGCTACCGCCTGCGCAGCCTGGAACTGGCTTAGGCAGCCACGATGATCGCCACGCTGGAAGGACAACTCACGCAGGCAAGCGCCGACGCCTTGGTTGTCACAGTTGGCGGGGTCGGCATTGAAGTTATCACGCCCTACAGCACTATCGAGAAGCTGGGCGCGGGGCGGGTTTTCCTCTACACGCGGCTGGTCGTGCGCGAAGATTCGCTGACCCTGTATGGATTTGGCACGGTCGCCGAGCGCGACATGTTTGACGCCGTGCTGAAGATCAGCGGCATTGGCCCCAAGATTGCCATCGCCATGCTCAGCACCTTGCCGGTCGAGCACATCCGCAGCGCCGTGCTCAACGACCGCCCGGAAATCATCAGCCGCGTGCCGGGCATAGGCAAAAAAACCGCGCAGAAAGTCCTACTGGAGCTGCAAGACAAGTTCGCGGGCAGCCTGGACGCCTTGCCAGCTGGCGCTGCGGATGACACCACTAGCGAATTGCTGGATGCGCTGACCGGGCTGGGCTACAGCGTCGTCGAAGCGCAGACGGCAATTCAGCAGTTGCCGCTTTCCGCGCCCGCCGACCTGGAAGCGCGGTTGCGGCTGGCGCTGCAATCGCTGGGCAGGTGAGGTGATGAACTTGCGCAGGAGTGTGGGATGGCGTCTGAGTTGATTGGCAAGCGCGTGCCCGTGCTGGACAAAGGCTGGATCGAGCTGGTTGACCTGATGCCGCACCCCGCCTCAGCAGTCAGTGGCGACCTCGCCATCGTCAACGCCGCGCGCGTCAGCTTCTTGGGCGAGAGCAAAGGCGCTGAACGCGACAAGCGGCTGCTGTTTTACCTGCTGCGCCACCGGCATACCTCGCCATTTGAGATGGTCGAGTTCAAATTTCGTGTGCGCGCGCCGCTGGTAACCTGGTGGCAATGGGTGCGACACCGGACCTGGAATATGAACGCGCAGTCGGGTCGCTACACGCCATTCCAGGAGAACGATTTTTATGTGCCGTCCGTCTGGCGCCGGCAGAGCGCGGATAACAAACAAGCCAGCGAAGGCAGCCTGGATGAACAGCCCAGCGCGGAACTAACGCAAGAGCTGCTGGCGCATTACGAAGAGGGTTATCGTTTGTATTGGCAGGCGCTGGAGCGCGGCGTATCCAAAGAAATGGCGCGGCTCTTCCTGCCTGGCTTCAGCGTCTATTACACCTGGGTGACCAAGATCGACGCCCACAACCTGATGCGCTTTTTGCGGCTGCGTATGGCTGGCGATGCCCAATACGAAATTCGCGTCTATGCCGATGCTATCTATACCCACTTCTTCACGCCGGCGCTGCCCTGGACAGCCGAAGCCTTCCAGCAATACGCGCTGTCCCCCGACCTGGCTTAGTCGCGGCGGTTGATGAGGAACTCCGAACTGCGCTCGAAGTAGACGCGCATTTCTTCACGAGCGGGTTCGGGGATGCCGGCAGTATCGATCGCCGCCCACATGTGCCGCAGCCAGTGGTCGCGGGCTTGCTGGTCAATGGCAAAGGGGAAGTGGCGCATACGCAGGCGCGGATGGCCCCGTTCGGCGGAATAGTCGCGGGGACCGCCAAAGAATTGCAGCAGGAAGAGCTGCAATTTTCGACGCGGCTCGCTGAGGTCTTCGGGATACATGGGGCGCAGCAGCGGGTCTTTTTCAACCGCGGCATAAAAGGCATCGGTCAAGCGCTGGATGGCTTCCGCGCCGATGCGGTCGTAGATGCTCTGGGGTCGGTAGCTCATGCTTCCCTGCGCTGTGGCTGGCGGAAAAAGCGAATCGGGCGCGCATGGCAATCATAGCGGCAAACTATGACTTTACAATTCTGTGCCTGTCGCTACAATCCAGTTTGAAACAGCGGGCAGACAGCGGGGACGGCTGGACACATGGCAATTATCACAAGATTCGCTCTATTGGGGGCATTGTTGATCGCATTCAGCAGCCTCAGCCTGGCGCAGGGGAGCGAGATCGCTATCAAAGTCACCGGTTCAAGCATCACCAACAGCCTGCTGCGACAATTGGCGGATGCCAGCGCCTATTCGCTGGAAGCCAGCGAAGTCGGCAGCGCGCGCGGCATCGACCTGTTCTGCAATGGTGACTTCGACCTCGCCACCAGCACGCGCGAGATGACGGAGGCTGAGGCAACTATCTGCGACGCCAACGAAGTGATCTTCAGCCAACTGCTGCTTGGTCATCAGCTTGTCGCTTTTGCCGCCCATCTCGATGCCCCTGATACTTGCCTGACCGCCAGCAACCTGGACGACCTATTCAAGCCGACCGCCAGCCACCAACTGAAAGATTGGTCATTTGCCGGCGACGAGCATACCGAGCTGCCTTTAACAATCATCCTGCCGGCGCAGGACAACATCGCTTATGGCATTTTGGATTCGCAGGTAGTTGGCGATGGCTTGCGGCTGGATGGCGCGGCGCTCTCCGCGGATGCCGTTGGTGAGACGGCTGGCGCGCTGGCGCTTAGGCTGTGGTCGCCCGAACTAACCGAAGACGCCACTACAAAATTGTTGCAACTGCGCGATGCCAGCTCCGGGCAATGTTTTTCGCCATCGGTCGCGGCAGTTGAGAATGGTCAATACCTGGCGGCGCAATCGCATTATGTATATTTGAATCGCGCGCGCCTGGATGCGAGTGAATATTTGCTGCGCTTCCTGGAATTCGTGGTTGAGCCGGGCAATGCGCGGCTGGTCGCGGCAGCTGGCATCAACCCGCCCAGCGACTCCATATATGCCTTGAATGCCGACTTGCTGGCGGATGCCGAAGCCATGCCGCTCTTCAGTGGCGATGAAAGCGCCTACAGAATCCCGCCCGCGCTTACTGGCACGGTGCGAATTGTCGGCGCAGCCAATGCCTATCAGCCACTCAATTCAACCGGCGAGCAACTCACAAGCAGCCACCCGCAACTGCAAATGGAATACCACCTGGCTGGCAGCCAAGCGGGCATCGCTGACTTGTGCGCGGGAGCTGCCGAGCTCGCCATGCTGGATAGTGAACTTCCGACAGACGCATGCGCCGACGCGGGTGTATCCGCCCTGCCCTTGCCCGTTGGCGCGCAGGCGACCATCCTGCTGGGCAATGCCGGCGACGGGTTTTCAGCCTGCCTGACCAGCGAGCAAATCGCAGCAATCTGGCGGGCGGAATCGGCTGGGTCGCTTGAAGAATGGGCAGGCTTGGGCGAAGAGTTCCCGCAAAGGCCCTTGACGCTCTTCGGCTTGCGATCGCTGGATGCGCATACGGACATCCTGCTGGGCGCGGCTGGCGAGCCTGTCCCGCCGGTGCGCCGCGATACCGAGCAAGATCATGACGCGAATTATCGCGCCGCCGCCGTTGCCAACGTGCCGGGAGCGCTGACCTATATGACTTGGGCAGAATACGAGGCTGTGCTCACCAGCGAACAGGCAAATATCCTCGCCGTCGCGGTAGATAGCGGCGCTGGCTGCATAAGTCCCAGCCTCGCCAGCATCAGCGATGGCACCTACGCGCTTGCCCGCCCAGCCAGCCTGCTAGTGAGCGAGGCGGCGCTGGCGGATGTTAATGTGCAGTCACTCTTGTGGTCGCTGTATGGCGATGACAACTGGACGCAAGTGGCTGGCGATGGCTTCATCGGCCTTTCAGCGCTGGACTTGCCGGCGCTGCGCCGGGATTTGCAGATGGCATTCCGCAGCGCGGAAGAAGCCGACTCTGAAAGCGATGCAACCGAAGAAGCCGACTCCGAATGAGCAGTCCAAAGCCGCGCCGCGCCTGGGGAAATCTACCGCCCGGCTTGATTGCCTGAATCGGAGTCCTGCATGTTCGGCGACTATATCGCCTTTGACCTGGAAACAACCGGCCTCAACCCTGACCGCGACGCGATCATCGAAATCGGTGCCGCTCGTTTCCATCAGGGCGAGGTCGTCGAACGCTATCAAACGCTGGTCAATCCTGGCAAGCCAATCCCATCCGAGATTACGCATCTGACAGGCATTGATGATGATGATGTCGCCGCCGCGCCACGGATGCACACCTTGCTGCCCAGGCTGCGCGCGTTTTTTGGCAAGACTACAATCATCGGGCACAATGTCAGCTTTGATGTCGGCTTCATGCAAAAGCACAAGCTGCTGGCGGATAATCCCGCGCTGGATACCTATGAGCTGGCGGCGATCTTGCTGCCAGCCGCCTCGCGTTACAACCTGGGCAGCTTGGCTTCGCAGATGGGAGTCGAACTGAAAAATGCCCACCGCGCTTATGATGACGCCGAAGCGACCGGGCGGCTGTATTGGCAGTTGTGGCGCAAGTTGCGCAGTCTGCCCAGTGGCTTGCTGGCTGAAATCATCCGCCTGAGCAGCGGGCAGAATTGGACATTGCGCAGCCTGTGGCAAGAGGCTTTGCGCGAGTCGCTGCGCACGGCGGAAGCAACTCCGCCTTGGCAAGAACCATTCGCAGCCGATGCCTACGCTAGTGAAGGCGCAGATAGCGCAGCCCCCGCGCTGGATACCACCGTTGCCAGTCGCAAACCGCTGGATTTGCCGGCAGTCGCGCAAGTATTTGATGAAGCTGGCGCGCTGGCAGCGCAACATGAACATTACGAAATGCGACCACAGCAGATCGCCATGGCGCGCGAGGTAGCGGCTGCGCTGAATAGTGGCGGACAGCTATTGATCGAGGCGGGCACAGGCACCGGCAAGTCGCTGGCTTATTTGATCCCCGCCGCGGGCTGGGCGCTGCAAAATGGCAACCGCGTTACCATCGCCACCAACACCATCAACCTGCAAGAGCAACTACTAAAACAAGATATTCCGCTAACCCGGCAGGTGGTCGGCAAAGGGCTGCGCGCGGCGTTGATGAAAGGGCGCAACAATTACCTGTGCCCGCGGCGCTTGACGACGTTGCGGCGGCGCAAACCCGCCAACCGCGATGAGCTGCGCAGCCTGGCGAAGATCCTCGTTTGGCTGCACGAAGGCGGCGCTGGCGACCGCGGCGCTATCACTTTGCGCGGGGCTGAATGGCAGGTGTGGTCACGGCTTAGCGCCCAGGACGAAGGCTGCACATCGACGCGCTGCGCGACTGAGATGGCTGGCGTCTGCCCTTTTCATCGCGCCCGCAAGCAGGCGGAAGCCGCCCACATCGTCATCACCAACCACGCCTTGCTGGTCGCTGACGCGGCGGTCGATAACCGCGCCCTGCCCGCCTATCACAACCTTGTTGTGGACGAGGCGCACCACCTGGAAGCAGCCATCACCACTGGCATGAGCCGCCACATCGACCAGCGTAGCCTGCTGGGGCGGCTCTCGGATATTGTCAAGTGCCTGAACTTGTTCCTGGGCGCTGCTCGCAAGCATTTCCCGCCCGCCGCCGCCAGCAAACTGAGCGACTTCGTGCAGACAATTAGCCAAGCCATCGCCGAGATGCGCCAAACCACCCGCGGTTACTTCCGCGCGTTGACTGACTTCCTCGCCAGCCAACGGAGCGACCACCATTATGGCATGCGGCTCACCCAAAAACAGCGTGATTCGGGCGGCTTCGCCTCCGTACAAAGCGCCTGGCAACAATTGGCTGCCTATCTGCTGGCATTGACAGAGGCGCTGGAGAGGCTGGCCAAGGCGCTGCCCCGTTACGCTCAATATGGCTTGCCGGAGTTCGCCGACTACCGTAGCGAGATCCGCGGACATTGGCGCTACATCGCCGAGCTGCACGAGCAACTGGAACGGTTTACAGACGATCCGGATAGCAAATCCGTGTATGGGCTGAAGGCGGGGCGACGCACCGATTCTCTGCAATTGACAATATCGCCGCTGCATGTGGGACCCATGATGGACGAATACCTCAGCCAGCGCCTGGAGAGCATCGTGTTGACCAGCGCCACCCTGCGCGCGCAAGAACAATTTGAGCACATCAAAGAGCGGCTGTATGTCGAAGACTATCGTGAGCTGGCGCTGGGTTCACCCTTTGATTATCGCTCGTCCACCTTGCTATTTGTCCCCGACAACATGCCCGAGCCGGGCAAACGCAGCGGTTATCAGCGTATGCTGGAACGCGGCATCATTGAGCTGGCGACAGCGCTGAACGGGCGGGTCATGGCGCTCTTCACCAGTTACGCCCAGCTGCGCGAAACAGCGCTGCACATCACGCCGCGACTGAAGCTGGGGGATATTGAAGTCTTCGACCAGAGCTTTGGCGGCGGGCGCGAGGCTTTGCTGGAGGGCTTCAAACGCGCTGACCGCGCCGTGCTGATGGGCGTGCGCAGCTTCTGGGAGGGCATTGATATCCCCGGCGACGACTTGAGCGCCCTGGTCATAGTCCGCTTGCCATTCGCCGTGCCCAGCGAGCCAATCTTCGCCGCCCGCGCCGAGACCTACAGCAATTCGTTTATGCAATATGCCGTGCCCGATGCCATCCTGCGCTTTCGGCAAGGCTTCGGCAGGCTAATCCGCAGCCGCAGCGACCGCGGCATCGTGGCTATTTTCGACAGCCGCGTCCTCAGCAAAAATTACGGAGCCAGCTTCCTTGAGTCGCTGCCCGAATGCAGTGTACAATTTGCCGCGCTGGACAAATTGCCGAGCCTGGCAAAAGCCTGGATCGAGCGCCCATGAAAACATAATGAGAAGACAATGAGAACACCCGCCGGGCGCGAATGCCCGCATTATTACGCTGATTTCAACCGCCATACGCGCGATGTAGAAGAATGCCGCCTGGCCAAAGCCAACCCCGACTCGCTGGGCTGGTACGCCCGCGACTGCGCCAGGTGCCCGGTGCCGGATATCGTATTGGCAAATGCCAGCCCGGATACGCGGCTCGTGCTCACCATCAAGAGCGGCATCTTCGGCTTGATGCGCCGCGTCCAGGTCGAAGCCATTTGCATCAAGACGGGCGAGAAGGTCGACCCTTATGTCGGCTGCCCGGACGATCATCCCGGTTTGGAGATCTTCCGCCAGGCGCTGGAAGGCAACGATGATTAAAGCCGTGCTGCTGGATATGGATAACACCCTCCTGCACAACCCGGATGCGCGCTTTGCCAAGGCATTTCGCCAGCATTTTGACGACTTCTTCCGCGCTGAGCTCGGCATAGATGGCAGCATCACCGCGCTGCGGGCTGGCTTCGCCAACATGGGCCGCGACCTCGTCAATTGCCCCAGCAATTTTCAGGCGCTCCGGGATTGCCTGGCGCATTGGCTGCCCATGGACGCTGACGAAGCCGAGCATGCCCTGCGTCGCTTTTACGCCGAGGTCTATGGCGAGCTGCAAGCGCTGGTCTCTCCTGTAGCTGGCGCGGCGGAGCTGATCGAGAGCCTGCTGGCGCAAGGGCTGCTGGTAGCGATTGCGACCAACCCGCTCTACCCCGAGTCGGCGATAGTCAAGCGCCTGGAATGGGCGGGCTTGGGCGGGCTAATCGATGAGTTTGCCTTTATCAGCCACAGCGAGAATATGCACTTCGCCAAGCCACAGACTGAGTACATGGCTGAGGTAGTCGCGCGCGTGGGCATTGAGCCTGATGAAGCGCTGATGGTCGGCGACAGCGCCGTCAACGATATGCAAGCCGCCCACGCTATCGGCTGCCCAAGCTGGCATGTCGGCGTGGACGGCAGCCTGGCTGGCCTGGCGCGACATATCCAGCGCGATGCCTGGCGCGAGGTCTACCCGCCCGCCGCCTTGCAGCCAGCGATGATCGCGCCGCAATATCGGGGCAATTTGGGCGCGCTGCGTGGCTTGCTGGACGAATCCACGCCGAGCCAGTGGCAGGCGCGCCCCGACCCGGAAGAATGGTCGATCTTGCAGATTCTTTGCCACCTGTGGACGACCGAGACGGCCGTGCATCGGGCGCGTTTGCAGCGCATCCTGGCGGAAGACAAGCCATTTTTGGCAGCCCTGCCGCCGCCTGGTCCGCATGTGCCACCCTGCTATGATGATGCCAATTGGGTGTGGGCGCGCCTCAACCAGGACCGACGCGAGACGCTTGCCATAGTAGATGGATTGACCGCGGCGCAATGGCAGCGACCGGCGCGGCACAGTATATTTGGCTTGACCACAGTAATGGAAATGGCTTATTTTACGGCGCAGCACGACCGACTGCACATCACGCAATTTTGCCAGACGCTCGGCAAGTGCGCGGACGAAGCGGCTTTGAGTTGACTATCCGCGCGCCAACTGTAAAATATGTGTAGAAAGTTCTAAACATCGCATTTGATGAATTGGAGCACGCGATGACCAGCGCAGCGCCGACCCAACTAGCGCTTAGCCAAGCGGTCGACGAGGGCTTGACAGCGGTTGAAGCAGCCATGCGCGAGGTTACTGCCAGCCAGGTCGATGTCCTGCGCGATGCCAGCCGTCATATCCTCAGCGCTGGTGGCAAACGGATCCGCCCGCGGCTCTTGCTGCTGAGTTATCTGGCGCTGGGCGGCACCGACCTGCCACACGCCGCCAAGCCAGCCGCGGCTGTCGAGCTGATGCACACTGCCAGCGTCGTGCATGATGACATCAACGACCATGGCGTACTGCGGCGTGGCAAACCAGCCGTCAATGCCATCTGGGGGCGCACCTTCGCTTTATTGACCGGCGACTTTCTCTTCACCGCCGTATATGAATTGATGGCACCGTATGGCGAACTGAATATCGACCTGGCGCAAGCCGCAACCGCGCTGGTCGAAGGCGAAACCCTGCAAGCCAGCGCTGTCAAAAACAACCTCTTCAATTCCGAAGTGTATGCGCGCATCATCGCTTTGAAGACGGCAGCGCTCTTCCGCGCCGCCAGCGCAATTGGCGCAAAGCTGGCGGGGGCGGCTCAGCAAGAAATCAGCGCGCTTTCCGACTTTGGCTTCAACCTGGGGCTGGCTTTTCAAATCATAGATGACATTCTTGACCTAATCGCCGATGAAGCCAAATTGGGCAAGACCAGCGGCATCGATATCGTGCAGGGGCGTGGCGTCGCGGTTGCCCTGGGCGCAGGCAACAGCAATGGCAATGCGACGCCGAGCGACCCGCTGGACTCCATCAAGCGCAAGATGCTGGAAGGCGACACCATCGACAAGGCGAAATCGCGCGCCGAGTTGCTGGTGCGCAGCGCCATCGCCAGCCTGGACGCCCTACCGCATTCGCCCGCCAAAGACGCGCTCATCGAACTTGCCCAGCAGGCCATCGCGCGTGAGAATTGAACCTGTCAAAGGCGCTTTCTACCCCTACCCCCGTCCCCTCCCCGAAGCATCAGGGAGGGAGGGTAAATTATAAGCGCAAGGGTTTTCTGACAGAGATAAGCTACTGAAAGCTGATATCGGCGAAACCTTCTCTCATTGAGCGCACTAGCCTTGAAGCAGCAAGCAAGCCCATGGCAATCAAAGTAGCCAGCGTAGAGCAAGTTCGGCAGGTTGAAGCGGCGGCGGACCAGCGCGGGCTGTCTTATGCGCAACTGATGGAAAATGCCGGCGTGGCAGCTTGTAGCTTGCTGCTGGAGCGCGTGGCTATCGATGAAAGTACCTACGTACTCTTTTTGATTGGCAAAGGCAACAACGGCGGCGATGGGCTGGTCATGGCGCGGCTCTTGGCGCAGCGCAGCCCCGCCCAAATTCACTTGCTCCTGCTGGAGGCGCGTCCGCCCGATGATGAAACCTTCCGCGCGGTGACGGCGGCTGGCATAGCTTGGACAGTCGCTGCGGACGAAAATGCCGATGCGGTTTTGCGCGAGCTGGCGGGTGAAGCGGATGTCATCGTCGATGCGCTGCTGGGCATTGGCGGGCGACCGCCCCTGCGCGCCAACATGAAACAGGCGCTGAACAGCCTGCGCGCAGCAACAAAAGAAACGAACCCTTTCGTGCTGGCGATAGACTGCCCCAGCGGCAGCGACTGCGACACGGGCGAAATCGACGCTGCGGCATTGCCAGCCGATGTTAGCATCAGCTTCATCGCCGCCAAACCCGGCTTGCTGACCTTCCCGGCGGCTGCGGCTGTGGGCGAGCTCGTTGTAGCGCAGATAGGCATCGCTGACGAGCTGGATGAATTGCGGCGGCTCTCGACCATGGTCATGGATGCGGCGCTGGCGAGGTCGCTGCTGCCGGCGCGCCCGCTGGATGGGCACAAAGGCAGCTTTGGCAAAGCCATGCTGGTGGCGGGCTGCGCGAATTATATCGGCGCGGTTGCCTTGGCGGGCGAGGCAGCTTGTCGTTCCGGCGCGGGTTTGGTGACCGTGGCGACAACACAGCAACTGGTGGAGGTTGTCGCTAGCGGGCTGCGCGAACCGACTTGGCTGCCGCTGGATGCTGTTGATGGCTGCATTGCCGCAGACGCTGCGCAAACCGTGAGCGAAAGCGCGCGCGTGTACCAATCGCTGTTGGTGGGCTGTGGCTTGGGCTTGCATGAGAGCACGCAGGCATTTGTACGTCGCCTGCTGGATAGCGAGCTGCCGCCGCTGCTGCTGGATGCTGACGCGCTGAATTGCTTGAGCAGCCTGCCCGACTTTTGGACGCGCCTGCCCGCCGACACCATCATCACACCGCATCTTGGCGAGATGGCGCGCTTGACACGGCGCTCAATCGCGGAGATCACCGCCGACCGCTGGGCTTTCGCACGGCGCTATGCAGAACGTTGGGGGCTTGTGCTGCTGCTAAAAGGCGCGCATACACTCATCGCCGCGCCAGATGGCCGCATGAGCGTGATACCCTTTAAGACCGACGCGCTGGGCACAGCTGGCACGGGTGATGTGCTGGCTGGCTTGGTCGTGGGCTTAAGCGCGCAGGGTTTGGATGCTTTTGACAGCGCGCGCCTGGGGGCTTACATCCATGCGCTGGCGGGGGTACTCGCTGCGCAGACGGTGGGCAGCAGCCGCGCCGTAATCGCCAGCGATGTGCTGGGGGCGCTGGGACGAGCCTTCGCCACAACCGAAGTCGGCTAGTTTTCGGCAGCCTGTCGTTCGCGCGCCTGGCGTTTGGCTGCTTGCAAGGTGGCTTCCATCTCGAGCTCGCCACTGGCACCGCCGAACTCCAGCAGGTCGCGCCGCCGCACCGCCCCGCGCCGATTGATGCGCAACTGAGCGTAGATGCCGCCCAACAGGATGCCCAGCAGGATGCCGGCGAAGGCAGCACCGTCGTCCAGTTTAGGTCGCGTCCGCTTCATCGGCAGCCTCGCCAGGGTCTTGGTCAGGGCTCATCAAGCTGCGGATGCGCAGCAGCTCGCGCAGAAATGCCAGCAACCCAGCCAGAAAGCTCTTTAGTTGGATCAGCGGGTCTACTGCGTTGTCGTTCATAAATGTGGCTGTCGCTTTGCCCAGCCGCGCTGTCTCACGGGCGTTTGCGAGGATAGGCGCTATTTCCGCGCGCAGCATGATGAAGAAGCCCGCCACTTGCAGCAGCAGAATGGCAAAGGCGGCGATCAGAAGCACGGATTCCAGCAGCAGGATTATCAATATGACATCGCGAAATATGCGGATGACCGGCATCCAGGTATCGGCGGCTGTGAGCGCCGCAACCAGCGCAGCTACCAGCAGTCCCAGGATGAGCAGGATGCCGAGCACGGCAGCCAGTTTGATCATGCGGCCGATATTGCCCGAGCCACCAGTGGGCTGGGTCTGTTGTTCGGGGGCTGCTTCGCTGTTTGTTGGCTCGCTGCTTTGCATGGCTCAGCGCCGCGTCACCGGCAGCGACGTTTGCGAAGTCAGTAACTGCGCGCAAGCCAGCAGCGCGAATGCCGTCACGGTCGCTGGCAGCAGATGAATGGTTCCGATACGCAAGCTATCGAGCTGCAGGCTGTCGCCGATGTATTGCCCAAGCAAAAACCCCACCCAACTGGTAACGACAAACAGCACCAGCCGGCGCGGGGTGCCGCCTTTTAACACGTAGAAAGCCAGCCCATACATGGTGGCGATGATGCAAGCGAATGCGAATACGGGGTTGGGCATGGTGTTTGCACTTCGCGCGCCTATTGGTAAAATCAGCTTAAAGTGTAGCATAGAATCCAGCGCAGATATACTGCAACGGTTCCGCGCATGAACCTCATTGATCTGGAGATTTTGATCCCTGCGTCGCCAGAGTTTATCTGGCGCTTCCTGGGCGATTTGCAGCAGATCCCCCGCTGGCAAAAAGGCGCGGAGACAATCACATTTTTATCGACGCAGCACGAAGGGCGCGGCACGCGTTGGCGGCAGAGCATGAGCAGCGGTCCCGACCGCGTTGTCGAGGTGAGCGCCTGGTATGAAACTTTGGGCTACACCTACAAAGTGGTTGCTGGCGTGGCTTATGGCGAGAACCAGGGGCAGATCAAGCTACGCGAAGTGCCCGAAGGCACCTTGGTGCGCTGGACATTTCAATACGAGCCGGGCGGCGTGCTGGGCGGGCTGCGCAACGCTGTCGGGCTGAAAGGCAGCATCAGCAGCCAGATACAAGCCAGCCTGCGCAACCTGCATCAGCTAATCAGCCAGCAATCGGGCGGCATCTCCACGCATGAAGCCAAAGCGACCATGCAAGAAGCGCCCGATGCCAGCGCCCGCTCCAGCTATGAGCCGCGACACCCTTCATCCTATCAAGAATCACAGCGGGGCGACTCGTCCACCGATGCCTTCAGCTTGGCTGGCGAAGAGAATCCCTTTGCCTTTGATTATGCTATGGTGCCTATCCCTGCTAGCGAAGATGGCGATACCAAGCCGAATCCGGTCGCGCTGGCGGGTTTGAGCAGCTTCAGCGACGAACTGCGACTGGAAGACGATACGCAGCCAATGGATGTGGCTGTGCCAATCCCCGATTCAAGGCCGATCCCCGCGGATGATGCCCCGCGCGAGCCTGCGCCAGAAGCGCCGATGCCAGCGCAGCCGCCGCGCCGCAAAGATATCGATACCGCCAATATGAGTGTATTCGAGGTCTTTGGCTTGCAGAAGCCCAGTAAGGCGATATTGGCAGCCGAGCCACCCGCGCAATCCAAAGATGATGATGACACGCCCAGCAGCGATGAAGGACAGCCGCCAGCCACAGAGAACATCGCCGCCCCGCAACCGGAATCGGGATCCACAAGCAAATGGCGAGCCAATACTGGCGCGCGCCGAGCCGAACGTCGCCGCGCTATCCTGATGCGTTCGAAATAAGCTCAGCCTCAAAAGAAAAGCGCCCGCAAGGAGCAGGCGCTGCCGGGTGGATGAAGGGACTTGAACCCTCAACCGCCTGAACCACAATCAGGTGCTCTGCCGTTGAGCTACATCCACCATATACATAAACAGGCTAACAGCTTTGCGCCGCAAAATCCAGTGTGGGCTTGGGCGGTTTTGTCAAAATGATCAATTGCGCCGTACTATCCGCCAGTTGGACAACAGGGGCTTCTACCAGCAGACCCGCTTCGCCGAAGTAGCTGCGCAAGTCGCGGTCGTCAGGGAGGGGTTTGGACTGCCCAGTCGCGCGATACAAGAGCGCTATCAAACTGCGCCGCGGACCGCGCCCATGCAATTCTCCCGCCACTACGATGCAAGCGGGAGCGCCAGGCTGCAAGACGCGCTGCAACTCATTGAGCGTCTGGGGATGAAAGATGAAGGCGGTGGGAAAGGTGCAGACAACCGTCGCTAGCGACTCGTCGGGCAGCGGCAAGCGGGTGGCATCGCCACGAACGAGGTTGTCACCAAGCCCCATACGCCGCAGCTTTTTCTGCGCTAGCCTGTTCATGCGCGGCGATAAATCCAGCGCCAGCGTGTGATAGCCCGCCTCTTGCAGGTCGATTTGCAGGTCGCCGGTGCCATGCGCCAGCTCCAGGGCTAGGCCGGCCTCGGGCGGCGGCAGGAATCGCATCGCGCTGCGCTGCCAAGCCCGCCAGCGCCCCAGCGAAACCGCCCAACTGACACGGTCGTAAGTGAAAGCGCATTGGTTGTAGAGCAAATGGAAGCCGACGCGCCAAAGCCTGGTCAGCATGAAGCCAGCGCAGCCAGGATCGCCACGGGCTGATCGGTGATGATGCCGTTGACGCCCAGCTTCTTTAACTGGCAAGCGCGGGCGGAGTCGTTGACCGTCCAGGCGTTGACCATGAAGCCTGATTCACGCGCGCGGCGCATCAGCTCACTATCGATAGACGCATGCCAGGGATGCAGGGCGGCGTACATTTGCTGATTGCGCTTTGCGTCTAGCCACGCGCTGTCAACAAAGGGGCACAGGAAACCCAGCGGCACATCCAGCAGAGGGCGCAGGCGACGCAAAATACCGGCATCAAAGGATGAGACCAACACGCGCGCTTCCATCTGGCGCTGGGCAATGCAGGCAGCGAGCGCATGTTCAATGCCCGGCACCGCGGATTTGATCTCCACATTCACAAACAGCCGGCGACCGACTGCGGCAAAGACTTCGTCTAATGTGGGGATGCGCTCGCCAGCGAATTCCGGCGCAAACCAACTCCCGGCATCCAGTTCTTTGAGTTGCGCCAGGCTCACCTCCGCCACTGCGCCGCTGCCGTTGGTAGTAGCGTCGACAGTCGCGTTATGGATCACCGCCAGTTGCTGATCGCGAGTCAGATGCACATCCAGTTCAATGCCGTGAGCGCCGTGCTGCGCCGCCAGCTCAAATGCCGCCAAGGTGTTTTCTGGCGCGTCGGCAGATGCGCCACGATGTCCAAATACCAGTGGCGCGTTCGCCGTCAATGCGTCAAGCAAATTGTCAGCCAAGATGGTTCTCACTAGGTAAGTACCTCGATTTTACCCGCGTGGATGCGCGTTTCATACCAAGGCACAGCAATTTCGGCGGGACTGCGCGTGGCTTTCCCGCTGCGAATATCGAAGCGGCCGCCATGCCGCGGGCATTCGATTTCGTAGCCGACGAGTTTGCTGGGCTGGTCGGCGCGGTCGAAAGCGAGTTCATTGCCATCGTGCGTACACAGGTCTTCAATGGCATAGATCTTTTCGCTGACATTGAACACGGCGATCCAGCGATTGTCGACGCCGAATACCTCGCGTTGTCCCGGCGCGATTTCACTGGCTGCGCACAGCGCTACCCATTTCTTCATGCGGAGTCCTCAATCAGCGCCCATTCTTCATGTCCCTGCGTGCCTAGCGCGCCCACCGCCAGCACCTTCAGCGGCAGCAAGGCGCATTTGACGCGATTGATGCTCAGGGGCAAGGCAATCGCGTCCAGCAGCAGTTGTTTGTCGATGCGGCGCGCCTCCTCCAGCGGCATGCCCAGCAATTCTTCGCCGAACATGGAGGCGGAAGCCAGGCTGATAGCGCAGCCTTCGCCATCCCAGCCGACCGCGCTGATGCAGCCCGCCTCATCCAGCGTCAATGTCAAGCGCAGCCTATCGCCACACAGCGGGTTGCATTCTTCGTGGTCGAAGTCGTTTGGCTGCAGCAGCCCCCAGTTGCGCTGGTTGCGGGCGTGGTCGAGGATGAGTTCACGAGCCAGATCGTCCACAGCGCTCAGCCGATGATTTTGGCTTCGATCTCGTCCATCAGTCGTTGGCGGACGCGCTCAAAAGGCACGCGCTGCAGCAGCTCGTCGAAGAAGCCTTCGATGATCATCAGCTGAGCTTGCGGGCGGGAGATACCGCGGCTCATCAGGTAATAGATGGGTTCTTCTTCCAGGGTGCCAAAGGTGGCGGCATGCGAACAAGCCACGTCATCGGCTTCGATCTCCAAGCCCGGGATGCTGTCCATGCGCGCGCTGTCGCTGAGCATCAAGTTGCGGCAGACCTGGTAGCCATCGATGCGCTGCATCTGCGGCAGGGATTTGATCATGCCTTGCCACAAGGTGCGAGCATTATCACGCGCCGCGCCTTTGAAGAGCAAATCGGTGTTGGTCAGCGGCGCATTGTGATTCTGCTGTGTATCCAGGTCGAAGAATTGGTCACGGTCGGCGAAGAAGAAGCCGCTTACGCGCGCATTCGCCCCCGCGCCCACAGCGTCGACTTCGATGAAGGCTTTGGTCAGGCGGCTGCCCATGACGCCATTCACCCAGTCCAACTGGGCATCGCGCCCGACAATGCCGCGCTGGTGGCTGAACTCAAAGGTCTGTCGGTTCCAATCTTGCAGGGACACATAGCGCAAATTGCCAGCAGCGCCGACGATGAGTTCGGTCGCGCCGATGTAGGCGGATTGCCGCGCTTGCTGCGCCGATGCGTATTCGACTTGCATGGTGGCTTGGGCGTTGTCTTCCAGCACGACCAGGACATGCCCCAGCGCCGCGCCGGGCTTGGTGTTGTAGCAGACGACTTGCAGCGGCAGCTCGGCGGCGATGTTGCGCGGCACATGCACAAAGACGCCATAATCCCAAAGCGCCGCGTGCAATGCCGCAAACTTGCCATCGCCCGGCCGCACCGCCCGCGTCATCAGGTGCTGCTTGACTAGCCCCTCGTGTTGCCTAATCGCGCTGCGCAAATCCGTGAAGACCACGCCCTGCCGCGCCAAAGCCTCCGCCAGTTGATAATGCACGACCACCCCATCGACAAAGACCAGCAAGCCGCCTTGTTCAGCGCCGGCCAGCGGCTCGAGATTTTTGGCGGGCACGGCAGCGGCGGTCGCTCCATTGGCGGGCAGGATGCGCTCGGCTTCATCCCAGCGAATGTGCCGATAGTCTGTGCGCCGCCACTCTTCTTCCAGGTAGGGCATGGGCGTGGCTGCGTAAGTCTGCCATGCGTCCAGCCGCCGTTCGCGCAGCCAAGCCGGCTCCTCATGCGCGCTGCTGAGCGCCTCGACTTGCGCGCGCGAAAAATCTGGCGCTTGGGGCGTGGACGAACGTCTGCGTACAACTGCCACTGCTGTTCTCCTGTGTTTGCTGATGCTTGTGAACTAGCCGATTGAGCCTTCGAGCTGGATTTGGATCAAACGATTCATTTCCAGCGCGTATTCCATGGGCAATTCCTTGACCAGCGGCTCGAGGAAGCCATTGACGATCATGGCATTGGCTTCGTCTTCGCCGAGTCCACGGCTCATCAGATAGAAAAGTTGGTCTTCGCCGACCTTGCTGACTGAGGCTTCGTGCCCCATGGTGACATCTTTGGCGTCGATTTCGATGGTGGGATAGGTATCCGAGCGGCTGAAATCGTCCAGCAGCAGGGCATCACAAACGACATTGCTTTTGCTGCTGCGCGCGGCTTCGTCGATTTTCAGCAGCCCGCGATAGCTGGCGCGGCCGCCGTCTTTGCTGATGGATTTGCTGATGATTTGGCTGGTGGTATTGGGCGCGAGGTGGGTGATCTTTGCGCCGGCGTCCTGGTGCTGCCCGTTGCCGGCAAAGGCGATCGAGAGCACTTCGCCATGCGCGCGATCGCCCCGCAGGATCACCGCCGGGTATTTCATCGTCAGGCGGCTGCCCAGGTTGCCATCAACCCATTCCATGGTGGCGTCTTCTTCAGCCACGGCGCGCTTGGTAACCAGGTTGTAAACATTGTTCGACCAGTTCTGAATGGTGGTATAGCGGCAGCGCCCGCCTTTCTTGACGATGATCTCGACGACGGCGCTGTGCAGGCTGTCGCTGCTGTAGATGGGCGCGGTGCAGCCTTCGACATAATGCACATACGCGCCTTCGTCCACGATGATGAGGGTGCGCTCAAATTGCCCCATATTCTGCGTATTGATGCGGAAGTAGGCTTGCAGCGGCATCTCCACCTGGACGCCGGGCGGGACATAAATGAAGCTGCCGCCCGACCACACCGCCGTATTCAAGGCGGCGAACTTGTTGTCGTTGGAAGGGATGACGGTACCAAAATACTCCTGGACGATGTCCGGGTATTCGCGTAAGCCTGTGTCCATATCCAGGAATATGACGCCCTGTTCTTCCAGGTTTTCCTGGATTTTGTGGTAGACGGATTCGCTGTCGTACTGCGCGCTGACGCCATGCAGGAACTTCTGCTCGGCTTCGGGGATGCCTAGCTTGTCAAAAGTTTCTTTGATCTCAGCGGGGACTTCGTCCCAATCTTGCTCGGTTTTGTCGGTGGCGCGGACATAGTAGTAGATGTCGTCATAGTCGATCTGGTTAAGATCGCCACCCCATTGCGGCGTCGGCTTGTCCATGAAGATATGGTAAGCCTCGACGCGCCGCTCAGTCATCCACCGCGGTTCGTCTTTCATCGCGCTGATCTGCCGCACGATATCTTCGTTGACGCCCTTCTGGCTCTTGAATGCGTAGTCGACATCGTCATCGGAGAAGCCGTATTTCTCCGCATAGCTCAAGCCGACTTCTTTGAGCGCCTCTTCTTCCTGCGTTAGCTGTTTTTCGCTCTGGACTACATCAAACATGTCAATCTCCCTTGCAGGCAAATCGTCACTGCATTAGGTGGACGAGTAGCGCGGCCATTGCCAGTTGCGCGCTTATATAGAAAGCCGATGACCGCGAGCTGGCTGGCAGCCATCCATTTGATGAGCCGCGTTTCCAACTGCGCCAGGTTGGGCTTGGTTGCAGCTTCCATTAGGCTGTCGCTGGCTCCTGGGCGTCATGTTGCTGGCGGATCCACTCGTAGCCTTTTTCTTCCAGCGTCAATGCCAACTCGGGTCCCCCACTTTGTACGATGCGCCCATTGAACATCACATGCACGCGATCGGGCTTGATGTAATCGAGCATACGTTGATAGTGGGTGATGACCAGCGCGCCCATGTCGGGTCCCGTCAGCGAGTTGACGCCATCGGCAACGATGCGCAGGGCATCGATATCCAGCCCGGAGTCAGTCTCGTCCAGCACGGCGATGCGCGGCTCCAGCACCGCCATTTGCAAGACTTCAGCCCGTTTCTTCTCGCCGCCGCTGAAGCCTTCGTTGAGGTAGCGCCCGGCGAAGGCATGGTCGATGTGCAGCTGCGACATCTTTTGGCGCATCATGCGGGCGAAACGCGGGATGGGGATGCCTTTGCTTTCGGGGTCGTCGGCTTTCATGCGCGCGTTGATGGCATGGCGCAGGAAGTTGCCCAAAGTTACGCCGGGGATGGCCACAGGATACTGGAATGCCAAGAATAATCCCGCTCGGCTGCGTTCGTCCGGCTCCATTTCCAGCACATCCTCGCCATCCAGCAGCACCTCGCCGGCGGTAACTTCGTAGGCGGGGTTGCCCATCAGCACATTCGCCAAAGTGCTCTTGCCTGACCCATTGGGGCCCATCAGCGCGTGAATCTCGCCTTGCCGTACAAGCAGGTCGACCCCGCGCAGGATCGGGCTGTCATCGCCATCCACGCAGGCATGCAGGTCGCGTATCTCCAGTGTTACACCCATTCGCGGCAGTTCTCCTCTCGCAGGGGGGATTTAATGTCGGTTAAATTGACTTTGCAACCGACTGCAATTCTATGCAGTGTAGCAGCGCGGCGCAGCCTTGTCAATATGCGGACGCGGCGCAAGCACAAGAAACCCGCCCTGCTACAATAGAAGCGCGTTAAAAGCGGCTTAGGGGGGATTGAAACGGGCGAGTCACCGCCTCGCCCCTACAGCAAGGCTCTGTGGTGAAGAATTTGCCACGATTGCCCTGTCCCTCCCGAGCGCAAATTGACAGGGCGGCGCGGCTGGTTTATGCTAAGCGCAATGTCGAAAGCGAGCCAAGGGGACGGGCTGATGACAGACAAGCAAGCAGGACTGTACGAAGCGTTGCGCGCGGTGATCGACCCTGAGATTGGCATGAACATCATCGAGCTGGGCCTGGTGCGCGGCGTGGAGTTTGATGACGAGCGCGCCCATGTCAATATGATCATGACGACGCCCTTCTGCCCCTATGCCCCGCAACTGCTGGAGCAGACCCGCCGCACCGCGCAAGACTTCCTGGGCCTGCCTACAACGATTGAGATGGGCATGGAAATGTGGGACCCCAGCATGATGGAAGAAGGCGCAGCCAGCGACTGGGGACTGTTCTAGTCCGCTAGTTGCGGTGTTTGCGGATCCAATCCAGCGGGTCGACATAGTTCTTCATCAGCGCGCTGAAGTTCAGTTTGGGCCAGTTGCCAGGCTGCCGCTCCAGGATGGTGGTCGCGCTGAGGTCGAAGTGCAGGTGCGGTACGAAACGCCCAAAGGCATCGCTGATTTCACAGATGCGCTGCCCGCGCGCCACCCGTTCACCCACGCGCACGCGAATCTGCTGCACATGGCCATAACGGCTGTATAGCACCCGCCCCGACGGATGAAAGAGCGGGTCATGGCGAATGACAACCACGTTCCCCCAGACCGCCAGCGAAGCCGCGAAGGTAACAACGCCGCTGGCGCAGGCATAACAAGCCATGCCTTTGTCTTCGTAGGGGCTGCCAAAGTTCAAATCCGCGCCGGTGTGATAGGCTTCGCTGGGCGTGCCGCGAAAGTAGCGGCGTCCAAAGGGCGAGGCATCGCGCCAGCCGGGCGGCCATAATCTATCGGCGCGGCGCTGCTCGCTCGTGCCTATTGGCGAATCATAGCCATCAGCGACATACACGCCATTGACGCGCGTCGGCCGGCGGCCACGAGTCGGCTCGGGCGCGGGCAGGTAGCCAGTGGGCGTGGACACAATGCGGCGAAAACGGATGGCGTCGAAGGCGATGAACTTGTCTGGCTCGCCAGTAACATCATTCAAAAAGACGCGCCCGGCATTGTCTTGCCCGCGGTCGAGGTCGAAGATGCCCAGCGATACCCAGCTGTTGCGGTGCTGGTTTTGGTTGATATCGATGACGACTTCGCTGGCAGCGCCGACCACCCCGTGCACTTTGTAGCGCGCGCGGGTGGTGGTGGCGCGGCGGTTGGGCACGAAGACAGCAATCTCATACAGTCCATTCTGAGGCAGCTTTTGCCGCCATTCCGCCCAGACCTTGCTGGTGCGCTCTGCCGTGCCTACATATAAATACTCCCAGCCCCAGGTGTTCGCGCGCGCGCTGAACTCGGCTTTGCCCGTGTAGGTGCCGCTGCGGAAGCCGGACTTGGTAGGCAGGATGATGACCTGTTCGGCGAAGTTTTCGCGCGGAGGCGCTTCAGGATCGGCTGGCGATGTTGTTATTTCTATCGGACGGTCGACTCCTTGCCAGCGCGCAATCGTGCCATAGCGCCACCAGCTCAAGCCTTTCGCGCCATGCAGCTGGGTGGCAAGGGTGTGCGCTTCAATCTGCTCTTGCGTTTCCGCGCCGCCGGGGAATACCGGGATGATCGGTTTGTCGAATCCGCCCCAGGTCGTCCAAACTGAGCTCAGCGCATCTTCTGGCGATTTGCGAAAAATCTGCCAATAGGTCTGCGGGTGGACGCTATCGATAAACGGGCTCCATTCGTGCGGGAAGACGGTGCGGTATTGTTGGGGACGCGGGTCAACGCTCATGCCGATGTGGTAGCGATTGCCCAAACCGCGCCGCAACTGCAGCATAAAGGGGCGCACCGCCGCCGCCCCGCCCTGCCAGTAGTTGCCCTTCTCGCGCTCAATATCCAGAATCAGCGACTGCACGCCCGCCCGCGTGCACGCTTCGATGATGAGGCGCGCCTCCGCCTCAATGCGCAAACCATGCGGCACAGCCCAGGCATGAAACTCGAAGCCAGCGCGATGACAAGCCGCCACCCAGCGGTCGATGTCCTCGCGCCCGTTGATAGCCAGCGCGCCGCTATCGTATTCGCCCATCCACTTCGCGCCATCGCTTATCTTGACCCAGATTTGGCTGATAGCTGGGGCTTTGGCGCGGATATCTTTTAACAAATCGGCGATGGTCTTTTGCGGGACCGCCAAGCCTTTCCAATGCCAGAGCGCGATCTTGCCATCATACGGCGTTTTGGGGTGCGTGGGCGGCTGCGCGCCTATTGCCGGAGTGAACTCGACATAGCCAGCGTAGAGCCAGCCTTTCAAACCGCCTTTTTCCACCCATAGCCAGTTGTCGGTCGTGCGCGTGTTGGGGAAGTATACAAGCAGTGAATTATCCAGGATGTCGCCAATATCCGCATAATTGGTGCCGGGCCCGCGGCGGATATTGCTCAGCGCATAGCGCGTCTGCGCCACCGCCACCAAGCTTTCGCCAGCATCCGCAGGCTTCGCTACGAATCGATTTGCGCTCATGCCCCGCCCTTCTCTATCGCTGCCGCACAGTATACCCGAATCCGCTAGCCCGACTCGGTGGATCGTCGGGGCAGAAGCGAATCAGCCGCCGCATTGCGCGTATACATTGGCACAAAAAAGCCGCCACAGGGCGACTATATGGTCTATTGATGTGCTTGCGGGTCTATACCCCTCGCCCCCAATCATTGGGAGGAAGGTTTCGCCGAGATCTGCTTCCAGTAATGAAGTCTCTGGCAGAATCTCCGAATCCGTTGAAAATAACTCCCCTTCCCTGATTCTTCGGAGAAGGGGGCGCGCCTAAGCCAAAGCCCGCGCCGCCGCCAATGCCGAGTCATAGTCGACTTCATCGCCGATGACCCCGACATATTCGACGTGCCGCAGCACATTGTCACGATCCAGCACAAAGACTGCGCGCTGGCAGATGCGCCACTCCGTATCATGCACGCCATAATCGTCCGCGAACTGCATATCGCGCTGCGTCGTCAAGGTCTCGGTATTGTCGATGCCTTCCGCGCCACAGAAGCGCCCCAAAGCAAAGGGCATATCAGCGCTGACTGTCAGCACGACAGTCTCGTTTAATCCGGCGGCTTCTGCATTAAAGCGGCGGGTTTGCGTGGCGCAGACGCCGGTGTCGATCGAGGGGATGACGCTGATGACCTTGACCTGTCCGGCATAATCCGCCAGTGAGCGGCTGCTGAGGTCATTGGCTATAAGCGTGAAATCCGGCGCTGCCGAGCCAACCGCCAGCATGTCATTTTGTATGGGGTGTTCATTATCTCCGACCATCATGCCTTTGCGCGCCATGCGGAGTCTCCTTTTTCTCATCATTTCATGCTGAAAATGTGCTAGAATGGACATAGGCATTATAATCGTGGCGTCGTCTGTGACAAGATGGCAAATTGCGGTGGCGAAAGGGATGGGTTATGTCGCGCAGATGGATGGCAATCGGGCTGGCGGCGCTGCTGGTGGTGGCGCTGGCGATTACGCAGCCCTGGCTCTACTTTGTCAATCGCGAGGTTGATGAAGCTTTCCCGAGCTTGTCCACTGCCCAGCGCGACAGCATCGATGTCATGCCCGAGGCGCAGAAGCAGATGTTGCTGGATATGGCGCAGGACAACCGCGAGATGGCGGAGCAGACCGCTCTGGCGCAGATGGAAGCGGGCAGCGTCGTGCCCGATGCCGAGCAAGCCATGCCACCGGATATGCCTGCCGAGCCGGTCGAAATCGCCAGCGGCGCATTCATTCACATCGACCCCATCCACGGCGCGGACGGTTTTGCCAAGGTCTATGCCCTGCCCGATGGTCGCCAGTTCTTGCGCTTCGAGCAATTCGTCTCCAAGAATGGGCCCGACCTGCATGTCTATCTCTCGGCGGAGTATCCGACCACGACCTTCGCGGGCTTGGGCGAAGAGCCGCTGCACCTGGGCGCGCTGAAAGGCAATATCGGCAGCCAAAATTACGAAATCCCGGCGGGCGCAGACCTGGCGCAATACAGCAGCGTGGTCATCTACTGCAAGCCCTTCCGAGTGGTCTTCAGTTCGGCAGCGTTGAGTAGCAGCTAATCAAAGTTGCGGTAACGCCATTCGCCGTCGACCATCGTGCCTAGTATCTGCAGCGCGGGGATTTCCTCGGCTGGCGCGAGCGTGATATCGCGGTCGAGCAGGACCAGGTCGGCGAGGTAGCCGGCGCGCAGCATGCCCAGTCGGTCTTCCATCTCCGCGGCATAGGCGGGACCCTGCGTATAGCCCAGCAGCGCCTCCTGCAAGCTGATGCGCGCTTCAGGATGCCAGCCGCCCGCTGGTTCGCCATGGCGCTGGCGAGTTACCGCCGCATGTATGCCCAGCAGAGGGTCAAGCGGCTCGACAGGCGCATCCGACCCGAAGGCCACTCGCGCGCCGTAATCTAACTGCAAGCGCGGGTTGTACGCCCACTTAGCGCGCTCGCCCCAATAGCGGTCAGCCATGACCATATCGGAGGTGGCGTGGATTGGCTGCATGGAGGCGATGACACCCAAAGCCGCCAGCCGATGCGAATCCTGAGGGTGGATGATCTGCACATGCTCGATGCGGTGGCGGCGGCTGGAGCGCGCTTCGCCACGGGCGGCTTCTTGCCCGCGCGCAATCTCGAAGACATCCAGTACATCGTGCACGGCTTTGTCACCGATGGCATGGATGCTGCTGGGCAAGCCCGCCGCGCTGGCGCGGCAAACATAATCGACCATCGTTTCTTTATCGACCACCGCCATGCCGGTATTCCAGTCTTCGCCGGCATAAACCTCGAACATGAGCGCGGTCTTTGGTCCCAGCGCGCCATCCGCGAAGAGCTTCAATGCGCCGATGCGAATCCAGTCATCGCCAAAGTTGCGGCGGATGCCACTCGCCAGCGCCGCCTCCAGCCACTGTTGGTTAATCTGCTTGACGACGCGCAGGCACAAATCGCCGCGTTCACGCAGGATTTGCAGCGCCACCAGACAGGATGGATCATCAAAGTCGTGAATCATCGTCAGCCCGCGCTGCAAGGCGTGTGTCTGCGCCGCCTGCATCATGTCCGCCAGTTCTTCAGGGCTGGGAGTTGGCACTCGCTCGCTGACCAGATCCATTGCCGTCTCCAGCAGGATGCCGGTCGCCGCGCCATTTTTATCGCGCAGGATCTCGCCGCCATCGGGGTCGGGCGTCGAATCTGCAACACCGGCGAGGGACAGCGCCCGCGAATTCACCCAGGCGGCATGCCCGCTCTTCGCCGAAAGGTAGACCGGGTTCTGCGGCGCGACCGCGTCCAAATCAGCGCGGCTGGGGAAGGCGCGCTCCGCCCACAACTCCTGCGCCCAGCCCTGCCCGGTGACCCATTCGCCGGGGGGAGTCTGCTGCGCGCGTTGCCGCACCCGTTCCAGCGCATCAGCTTTGCTCGGCAGCTCAAATACATCTACCGAGCGCATCGATTGCGCCTGCGCCTGCCAATGCAAATGGGCATCGCTAAGCCCGGGCAGCGCCGTCTTGCCGTCCAGGTTAATGATGCTTGTGCCGCGCCCCGCCAAACGCGCAATTTCGGCATTATCGCCCACCGCGGCAAGCCGTCCATAACTAATCGCCACGGCGCTGGCGCGAGGCATAGCCGCGTCCAGGGTGATGAAATTGCCATTGAGTAGAATGGTCTGAATCATGTTTGTATCCTGTTGATCTCGCGGGCGATTTCTGCGGCGGTAGGCGCGCTTGCCAGGCTGGCGCGGGTTACGGAATAGGCAGCCAGCCGTCCCGCCAGGCGCACAGCCGTCGCCACATCGCCGTTTAGCCGCTGCAAACTCCCCAGCAGCGCCGCCGCGAAGACATCGCCCGCCCCGGTCAAGTCGCGCGCGGTAACTTCCAGGCTTGCATAGCGCATTTCGCCGCCAGCATGGTAGTGCGTGCCGCCATCGCGCCCGTTGGTCACCACTACATGCTGGCAGATTCGGCGCAGCTCGTCGGTCAGCTGTGGATACTGGCGGATGTCTTCTTCGCTGTAGACGACGAGGTCTATCTGCCGCAGCGCATCGGCATCAAACCAGCGTCGAAATTTGACCAAGCCGTTGGCATCCCAGCCCCGCAGCATGCCTTGCAGCGTCAGCATCTTGAGCGCATTGGGGAAGTTGCTGGCAAGTTCACGCGGGTCTAGCTCGGCGGCGAGCGGTCCCATGTGCAGGTAGGGCGCGTCTAGCCAGGCGACTGGTACATGGCCATAGCGCAATTGTCTGGCTGTCGCGCGCACAAATTGCTGACGACCGGCTTCGGAATAGACATTTTCGTAGGTCAAGGAGCGCTCGGCGGGCAGGCTGACCACTTCGCCATGCAGCAGCAGATGCTCCAGTAGCGGCTCGTTGTAAGCTGCGCTGGTCAGCACGCCGACGCGGTGCCCAAACGCGGCATACGTCGGCGCGGCGTAGGCAACTGTCCCGCCCAACATGCGTCCGCCCGGTACCAGATCGACGGTCAAGTGCCCGATAGTCAGGATATCGATGGGGGGCGGCATGGCTGCGGCGAGCTTAATTGGGCACGATGGTTACTTTGCGGGCGCGGCCCTCGCCGATGCTTTGCGTACTGACGTCGTCGCGGTCGCGTAGGGTCAGGTGAATGATGCGGCGTTCGCTGGGCTGCATCGGCTCAAGCGTGATGGTGCGCCCCTGCTGCACCGCTTGTTTTGCCATGCGCTTGGCGAGCCCGCGCAGACGGTTGGAACGCCCTGTCTTGTAGCCTTCGGCATCAACGATGATATTGGCGCGCCGCTCCAGCCGGCGGCTGCATATCAAGCGCACAATATGTTGCAGAGAAGCCAAGGTCTCGCCGCGCCGCCCAATCAGCCGGTTGATGCGCTCGCCCGTGATGTTTAGCATCCAGTGGGGCGGCTCGCCATCGACTTCTTCGCTGCGGCTTATGTGGATTTGCCCGTCAATGCCCATGCGGCTCAGCAACGCTTCCAGCACTTCCAGTCCGGCCGTCGCATCTTCGTCCAGCTCAACATCAGCGACCACGGTGATGACGCCGGCTGTTGGCTGCACATCGCGCGGCTCTTCGCTTGCCTGGTCGCGCTCTTCGTATGCGTTATCTACGTCTTCGGGATACACTTCGGATGGCGGAGCTTTGCGTTGCCCGATGAGCACCAGGCGCACCCGCGCTTCCCGAGCGCCGAAACCGAACAAGCCGGTGTTGGGTTCTTCCAGCACTTCCACCATAACATCGGCGGGCGCGGCATTGAGCTGGGACAAGCCCTTGCTGATGGCGGCATCCACCGAGTTGGCGGTTACTTCAATCATCTCCATCGTTCGTTCCTTTGCCTTGGCGCGCAGCTTGGCATTATTTTTTGCGCGGCTTCTTTTTCTTGCGGCGGCGCAGCTTCTTGGGGCTTGGCTCATCAGCAACGTCATCATCGGGGAAGATCACCTCGACAGGCGCTTCATCGCCCTTGCCGCCAAAGATTCGTTCCAAAACGCGCCGCCCCTGGGGGCTGTATTGCACCATGCCGATCAGGTTGGAGGTTACAAAGTAAATCGACAAACCCACTGAAAAGGACAGCGAGAAGAAACCGAACATGATAGGCATGATGGTCGTCATGCTCTTGGTCATGGCAGCCGCTTGTCCACCCGGGTTGCTGTCCGCTTCGTCGTCATCGTCATTCTTGCTGGACTTCTGCCCGGTCATGGACATGGTCAATTTCTGCTGCGCCCAGGTGGTTACAAGCACCAGCAGCGGTAGCAGCAGCGCATAGGGCGGATTTTCTGTCGGCGCGCGCGTCAAATCCAACTGGGGCAGCAGCTCCAGCAATTGCGGCATTGGCGACCACATGCGCTGCAGCGGGATGAGCGAATCCAGGCCGGGGATGAGCAGCCGCTCCGACAAATCGACCAACTGGAAAGGCGTGGCTGCCAGCGCGTAGAAGATCGCCTGATACAAGCCGATGAGGATGGGAAACTGAATCAACATGGGGAAGCAGCCGCCAACGGGGTTGACCTTGTTCTCCCGATACAGCTTCATCTGCGCCTGGGATAGCTTCTCTTTGTCGTTCTTATATTTCTCTTGCAGTTTCTTGAGCTGTGGCTGTACCTGCTGCATGCGCCGCGATGACTCTTGCTGTTTGGCGAAGAGGGGCCATGTCAGCACGCGGATGATGACCGTCAGCACGACAATTGCCAGGACAATATCCTGGTTCAGCGCCGAATAGAGCCACGCCAGTATGGTTACAAAGGGGTTTAAGATCAGATCCCACATGCAGGCATACTCCTGAATTGGCTCAGCGCGGGTAGACCCAGGTTTGGCGGCCGTCGATGCCAAAGGCAATCAACAGGCGACCGTCATGCACAGATGTAACCAGCAAGAGCGGCTCGTCAATTTTCACGGTTTCGCTCGGCTCCAGCAGCAGCATATCGCCCAGCAGCTCGGGACGGTCGTCAATTTCGCGGGCATTGATGAGCGCCCCGTCATAACGATCCAGCCAATAGACCTTGCCATCCCGCGAAGCCACCACCACGCGGTCGCGGACCACCAGCGGCCCCGCCCGGATGCCGCGCTCGGCGACCCCCCGCGACCAGCGCGGAGCCAAGCCAGCTTCTGTATCCAGCGCATGCACGAAGCCGCTCAGATCCGCCAGATAGACGACGCCGTCCGCATCAATGGCGGGCGTACCCCAGACCCAGTTCTGTGTCTCATAGCTGCTGAGGATGACGCCATCCAGCGAAACCTCGAAGAAGCCCTTGTTGAAGCTGCCGACATAGAGGCGGTCATTCGCCAACAGCGGTGTGGATGCGATGCCGCCGCCCAGGTCAACCTTCCAGCGCAAGGCGCCTGTCTCGCGGTCAAGGGCGTACAAATAATGGTCGAGCGAGGGGAAAATCAGCGAATCGCCCACCAGCAGCGGCTGCGCCCAGATGCCTTCTTCGGTGGGGAAGCGCCACAACTCACGATAGCCATCCATGGCATACGCGCCAAGCCCGCCGTCCTGGAATGGTACATAAAGAACATCATCGGCAGCGAGCATGCTGGCGACAACTTTGCCTTCAATAGGGACCTCACGCACTAGCTCGACCACCACTGAATCGACGCGCAGCAAGCGGCCGTTGTTGTCGGCGATGAGCATATTTTCAGCATCGAGCGGGATGGGCTGGGCATAAAATTGCCCGCCGCCATTATCCGAGCCGCGGAATACCCAACTGCGCGGGTTGCCGTCATTGTCGCGCAAGGGCTGTCCGTTGACGGGATTGAGCAAACGCGCCGGCGAGCCATTGGCTGGCGATAGCAGCGCCACATCGTTGTTGTAGGCCAGCGCGATATGCTGCTCGCCGTTCAGGTCGATCAAGCCAATCGAGGGCCAGCTGACCCCCATGCGCCCGCCGACGCAAGCGGTCAGGCTAAGCAGACACAGCAGCAGTAGCGCCAGGCGCAGTGTGGTGGAGGTCTTCAAGCTTCACTCCTTGGGCGGGACAGGGTCATAACCGCCGGGATGCAAGGGATGGCAACGCGTGACGCGCCGCAAACCCAGCCAGCTTCCCTTGATAGGACCATAGGTTTGGATCGCCTCGTATGTATACATCGAGCAGGTCGGCGTGAAGCGACAGGCGGACGGGAGCAATGGCGATATAAATCGCTTGTATCCGCCGATCAAGCGCAGCAGCAGCCACTTCAAGCGAGCACCCCAGCTTTTGCGAACATACGCCTGATTATACGCTGCAACGCATTAAAAGGTTGCCGCAAGACGGCGCGCCTCGGCAGCAGCACAATATCGAAGCCTTGCCGCAGCCCATCATGCAAGCTCATCAGCAGCGCCCGCAGCCGCCGCTTGATGCGGTTGCGCTCGACAGCTTTGCCCAGCCGCCGCCCGGTTACGATGCCATAGCGGTTATGCGCCAGGTCATTCTCGCAGAGGCTCAATAGCAAATTGCGATGGCGGTATTGTCTGCCCTTGCGCCGGACGCGCGAGAAATCTGCCGGTCGCCGCAGCCGTAAAGCGCGTTTCATCGCTTAGCTGGCGTTCCAGTTCACCTTCTTGACATGGTTCGGTGTAACCGCCAACTGGTGACGACCGCGTTGACGCCGCGCCTTGATTACATTGCGTCCCGCGCGCGTGCTCATGCGCTTGCGAAAACCATGCACTCGCTTGCGCCGGCGAACCTTGGGCTGCCAGGTACGCTTGGTTGACATCCGCTCAGCCTTTTTCTACTCACGCTTTCAGACTTGTGTGGCAGTATAGCCTAGCGCCGCCGACAGGTCAAGCGCGGCTTGACAGCATTAATTCACCACAGAAGCGTAGAGTCCACAGAGAGGGCTTGCTTTGCCGCGCTCGGTGGTGAAAAATGTTTTTTCCGCGATTGGCTTGAGCGGCTCTTGCTTGACTTTCATCCACACCTGCGCTATTTTCAGTAAGGGATTGGGAAATTAACTCAATTTGCCGGAGGCGAAGCAGAATATGGCTGACAGTCGTTTCTTCGTTGTTTATTCATTAATTCGGCTGGCTAGAGTCTTGCCAACTTTAATCTTACCCCCTCTCCCCCCGAATATATGTTCTAATTCTGCGCTGCTGCATTA
>VXNO01000174.1 GCA_009840575.1 Chloroflexota bacterium
CCCCCCCCCCCCCCCCCCCCCCCCCCCCCCCCCCCCCCCCCCCCCCGCCCCCCGAAACGGGCGAGTCACCGCCTCGCCCTACGCTAAATCTCTGTGCCTCTGCGCCTCTGTGGCAAATGCGCGCTGCCACGCCTGCTGGATTTGCGCGCGCGTTTCAGCGATGGAGCCGTGGTTGCGAATGATGACATCCGCCGCCGCCAATTTATCAGCTTGGCTATTTTGGGCGGCGATGCGCTGCTGTGCCGCTGCTTTGGTCATGCCCCGTTGTTCAATTAAGCGCGCAAGCCGGGTCGCGGGCGGCGCATCCACCACCCAGACGGCATCGACAGCCCCGCGTAGCTCGCCTTCCAACAGCTTGATGGCTTCGATGACGACGACATCAGCCTCGGCAGCGCGCGCCAGGGCGGCTATGCGTTCGCGCACGGCTGGGTGGGTGATGGCTTCCAGTCGACGCAGAGCGGCTGGCTCCGCGAAGACGATATCGCCCAATTTGGAGCGGACGATTTCGCCATTCGCATCCAGGATAGTATTGCCGAATGCCTGTAGAATCGCGGCATAGGCGGGCTGCCCTTTGCCTATGACCTCATGCGCAACCTGGTCGGCGTCGATCGTGAATGCGCCCAACTCTGCCAGCAGCCGCCGCGCCAGCGACTTGCCGGTGGCGATGTTGCCAGTCAAACCGATGATGAATTTACAGGGAAAAGCTGCGCTCATTGTGGCTCCTGCCGCTGGCGATTATGGACAAGTTTAGCAGGGTATTCGCTACTGAGGCATAGAGGCGCAGAGAGTTTTACCTTGGCGCGAACATACCAGCACCTATAAATAGAACATTTGTGCTATTTCATAAGTGTGCCTGAAGAGATGCTCGGGCGCGGACAGATGCCAAGCCGCTGCCGTTTTCCAGCCGGAGGGCGAGTTTTGAGCATCTCTTTTAGTTTGCCCGCCCCGCGCAAGCGCAAAGGAGCCACCCATGTCGCGCCGCTATTGGCTGGAGACCAAGATCGACGCGCTCAACCAGATCGACCAGCACGATGGCGACGCCGCTTTGGTCAGCGATGTGCTGGAGATCCCGCTGGCGACCCTGCGCGGCTGGCTGGCGAAAGAAAGTGATTTGCGGCGCGCATATAACCTGCGGCGGCAAGGCCAGTTTGAACGGCTGAAGCGCGACCTGCAAAGCGATATGCTGCTGCGCGGCAAAGCCATCTTGTCGGAGTTGGACGCCCAACAGCTGGCAAAAGCGCCACTCAACCAACTGGCAGCCGCTTTGGGCAGCCTTGTAACCCAGGCATTGAAATTGGAGGAGGCGACACAAGCCCGTGCCGAAGACGACGAGCGCGTCATCCGAGTCGAATACTATTACGATGGTCAGGTCCAGGATGCTCCACCCTGGTCAGGCGCAAGTGATGGACAACCCCGCGCGGTTCAAAGTGGTGGCTTGCGGACGCCGCTGGGGCAAGACCGAGCTGGGCAAAACGGCGCTGCTGCGGATGGCGCTGCAACACCAGCGGCGCGCATGGTGGCTGGCACCTACCATATTGATGGCCAGCCAGGTTTGGCGCGACCTAAAAAATAGCCTGCACAGCCTGACATACGCCCGCATAAGCGAAACTGAAAAGCGCATCGATATCGCCGGCGGCGGCATGATCGCCGTGCGCAGCGCCCACCACCCTGATAGCCTGCGCGGAGAAGGGCTTGACCTGGCGGTGCTGGATGAAGCCGCGTATATGCAGCCGCGCGTCTGGCAGGAAATTGTGCGCCCCATGCTGACGACCACCCGGGGCGGCGCGCTCTTCCTCAGTACGCCGCTAGGCAAGAATTGGTTCTATGACCTGTTTCGCATCGGCATGGACAACGCCGAAGACGAATACGCCGCCTTCCATTTCAGCACCGCCAGCAACCCGCTCATCGCCGCCGAGGAGATGGAGAGCGTCCGCCGCCGCAGTACCGAGCATATTTGGAATGTGGAATACCTGGCTCACTTCAGCGACGAGAGCGGCGCGGTCTTCCGCGGGATCCGCCAGGCGGTGCAGCCACGTCGTCAAAGCGCGCCTATCGCCGGGCACAGCTATATCGCCGGGGTCGATTGGGGGCGCAGCCATGATTTCACCGTCATCGCCATCATTGATGCGACCGAACGGCGGCTGGTAGCGCTGGACCGCTTCAACGAGATCGGCTGGGCATTGCAGCGGGGGCGGCTGCGGGCATTGGCGCAGCGCTGGGGGGCGCAAGTCATCTGGGCGGAGAGCAACAGCATCGGCGCGCCCAATATCGAAGCCCTGCAAGCCGAAGGGCTGCCGGTGCGCGGCTTTGCCACCACCGCCAAGAGCAAATCACCGCTCATCGAGGCGCTGGCGCTGGCGCTGGAACGCCGTCAGTTGTGACTGCTGGACGACCCCGTGCTGCTGGGCGAGCTAGCCAGTTATGCGCTGGAGCGGCTGCCAGGCGGTGGTTATCGGTATAGCGCGCCGGCCGGCATGCACGACGACACGGTCATCGCGCTGGCGCTGGCTTGGCACGGCGTGATGCACAGCGGCGCTCGCTTCGACTTTGCGTGATGTTCAGGACAGGGCTGTGGTAAAATGCGGCGAAAGCCAGCGCAAGGACATCCTATGTACAATCCCAAAGCACATCTACAGCGACTGGTCGAGACGCACGCGCCCAGCGGCTACGAAGCGCCAGTGGCGGACTTGCTGCGCGATGAGTGGGCGGCGCTCGTGGACGAATTTGAAAGCGACCGCCTGGGCAGCTTGATTGGTATCAAGCGCGGGCAGGGCGGCGGACGCAAGCTCATGCTGGCGGCGCACATGGATGAAATCGGCTTGATGGTGCGCGAGGTTGTCGATGGCTTCGTCTATGTGCATCGCATCAGCGGCATCGACCCGCGCGTGATGCTGGCGCAGCCGGTCTTGGTGCATGGGCAGCGCCTTCTGCCCGGCGTCGTCGCTACTATGCCGCCGCACATGCTGGCAGCCAGCGATAGAAAAAGTTACCCGCCCATTGATGCGCTGGTGGTCGATTTGGGTTTGCCGGCTAGCGAAGTCGAGCAAATCGTGCAGATTGGCGACCTGGTCACCATGGACGCGCCGATGATCGACCTCAAAGGGCGGTTGGCAGCCTCCAAAGCCATGGACGACCGCGCCTGCATCGCCGTCATCACCACTTGCCTGGAACTGTTGCGCGCAATGCGGCATGAATGGGATGTCTACGCAGCCGCCACAGTGCAAGAAGAAGTCGGCTTGCGCGGCGCGACAACAGCCGCCAACTACATCCAGCCCGATTGCGCCATCGCCCTGGATGTGGGTTTTGCCGAGCAACCGGGCGTGCAAAATGGTGCCAAGCTGGGCGGCGGACCGCAATTGGGCATCGGCGCGAACTTCCATCCCCAAATGGTCAAGCGGCTGCAAGAAGTGGCTGCTTATCACGATATCTCCTGGCAGCATGACATCATGCCGGCGCGCACCGGCACCGATGCCTGGGCCATCCAGGTCGCGCGTGAGGGCGTGCCGACGGCGCTGCTGAGCATCCCGCTGCGCAACATGCACTCGCCGGTCGAGACGCTGGACATCAAAGATATTGAACGGTGCGGTCGCCTGCTGGCGCATTTCATCTGCGCGCTGGATGAGGGCTTTGTAGACTTCCTGTCGCTTTCCCCCGCGGCGGACTAGGGGGCTGACGGGCGAGTCATCGCCTCGCCCCTACACGAAACTTTGCGGGTATTTCAGTCCCGGTACAGCGCTTTGGCTTCGGCGAAGAGCTTCTTCAGGTCGTCCAGCGGCTTGCGTTCATCGCCGCCCTGCATCAGGTAATCGCGGATGGGCGCGCCGGCGTGATCCTGGAAGTGCAGATAGCCCGGGAAACGCGGACGCAGATAAGCGCGATCCAAAGCCGGCAAGGTATTTCGAAAGTAGTTGCTACTGCGCCGATTGACCTCGTCGTCCAGCCAGGCGCTGCGATGCCCGGGTTGCCCGCCGTTGTCAAAGAAAATGCTGCGCTGGATACGCGGGCTGGCGCTAAACATGGCGTATTCCAGCGCTACCTGCGGATGCTGGCATGCGGCGGATATTGCCAAGCCCGTGCCGCCCAGCGTCGACTGGCAGCGCCCCGCCCCGCCGATAGCGACCATATCCGTGAAGACCAGGATATTCTCCGAATAGCCGGCGCGCGAATAATTGCTATAGCCATAAGCGAAAGGGCAATAGACATAATCATCGCGCCGTGAAAGCGCCTCGTAGACCGCGATGGGGTTCATGTCAAAGATCTCGCGGGGGCAAAGAGACGCCAATTCACGCAACTGCCCCAGCGCGTGCAGGCACATGGCATCGCTGGCTGCCCACTCGTCATGCGCAAATGGCGGCTCTCCCTGCGTCGCGCAGAGCATATAGAAATTCATCAAGGTGTCGATGGGGATGCCGGGCATGATGACCCGCCCGGCGCGCGCCAGCTCCAGCAGGTCCTCCCAGCTTTGCGGCAGTTGCAAGCCGTAGCGCGCCAGCAGATCGGGACGATAAGAAGCGACCGGCGTTGCGGCGTCGATGGCCAGCGCGCACTGGCTGCCAGCGAAGATATAGCTAGGGTGCGATTGGCCGACCGAGTTGGCGGCTTGGTCCGCCAGGAACTCGGACGGCAGGCGCTCGTTCAGCGGCATCAGTACGCCACTGTGCGCGGCATAACCTGCCCAGGGATGGTCGATGACCAGCAGGTCATAGCGCTCCGCCAAGCCCTGGATCGGCGCGTCGGCAAATTCTTGCAAAGACCGCTTGTCCCAGCTTATGTCTACCTGCGGGCGCAGCTCGCAGAATCGTTGCGCCGTTGCCACCACCGAAACATAGCCGCGCGAATGATTCCAGGTGATGCCGCGCAAATGCGTGCTCGCCATTTTTTCCTCTTCCCGTCGCTTGTTGTAAAGCGAGCATTTTAGCAGATAAGCTCTGTGCCTTTGTGGCAAAATACCTCAGGGCAGCTCCAGCACATCCAGCGCGAAGGGCAATTGCGGGACTGTGCCAAAGCCCAGGCTGAATTGGTTCCAATTCGTAACATAGAGGCGTCCGCGCCCGGCATCCCAGGCCACATCGCTTGCGCCACGGAAGTCGCGCGCCAGCATATCCAGTTCGCCGTCCCGCAAGCGCGCCGCCCGATTCCAGCCCAGCAAGGCGACATAGACCTCGCCATCAGGCGCGACATCAATGCCGTCAAATCCGTAGCTCTTCGCATCAAGGTCGGCGAACAGGACTTCGGGAGCGGCGTCAGGCGCATCAATCGCTACCCGCAAGACGGCATCGTTGGCGCTGTCGGTGACCAGCAGGGCGTGGCGAAGGCGGTCATAAGCCAGGCCGGTCGGGGCAGCGCCGGGATCGTCTGGTTGCCAAAATTCGTCCAGCTTGGCCTCATGATAGCGCAAGACGCGCGGCGGGTCGCGGTCGCTGATGTAGATGCTGCCAGCGCGGTCGAGGGCAATATCATCGGGCAGCATGACTCCGTTAATCCGACCCGGCGGGATGGCCACGACTTGCTCAAGGCTGCCCTCCGCATAGCGCCAGACGACAGCCCCCTGCGCGTCCAGCGGACTGATGCGGTCGAGGATATAGAGCGCGTCATCGGCGTAGCCCAGCCCGCTGACCGAGCCGATACGGCCGGCAGCCGTGGGGATTTCGCGCGCTGTGCCAGCGGGGTCAATCGCCCAGAGCGCGCCGGTCTTGTAACTGCCGGTGTAGACCGTGCCATCCTGCGCCAGTGCCAGCGCGGCTGGGTAGGCTTCATCGCTGGGCAAAGCCACAAACTCGCGCACGGTCACCCCATCCGCGACAGCCTGCGGCAGGGAGCGGGGCGCGCTGCCCACAACGAACCAGGTCATGGCTACGATCAATACCGCGCCTATCAACAGGGTCAATAACAGGAAAAAGACTGCGCGCAGGCGAGCGCGGCGGGTGGGTTGCGCCTCGGTTTCGGTCACGAGTCTATCGGCAATAGCAGGCAGATGCGCTTATGGTAAAGCAGTCGCGCCCAGCCGACAATAGGCGCTGCTGATTCGCCATGGCGGGACTCTCCGCAACAAGTTATTCACCACAGAGGGCGCAGAGGCTATACGTGCAATTCCGATAGACTAAGCGCGCAATTCCGTGCCTGGCACTGTGATCGGTGTCCTGCCAATTGCCGGCGCGCGACCCAGTAGAACATCCGCCGCCGCCAGCGCCGCACAAGGGCGAAAACTGAAAGCGCAGACATAGCCGGCGATGTCAGGAAAGTCCGCCAGTTCGTAGGGTTCGCACAGCGCCAATACCAGCAGCCGCTCGCCCACGATTTCATGTAGCGCGCGGACGATCTGCGCTTGTCGGGAACGGTCGAAATCCATGCCCGGCAACGTATAGTTCTCGGTTACGGCGATGATAATGCCTTGCGCAGGCAGGTCGGCGCTGGTGAAATCTTCCGCAGCCATGACTCGCGCATTCGGGCAAGCCGCCTGCATCGCTTCGGCGAATACATCAAAAGCCGGCACAGTCTGGTTGGGACCGATGCCGCGCGTCTTGGTCAGCACAGCATAGGCGCTGCGGGTGGTGGAATTAACCAACGTGATGGGCGCGGACGGGTCAATGGGCAGCAGGCGCTGGCGGTCGCGGATGACGCTGATGGCGCGCCCGGCGATTTCCCGCTCTGCGGCGCGATGCTCCTGGCAGCCGACCAAGTCGCTTTCGGGCAGCGCATCGGTAGAGAAGCCCGCTTCCGTTTTCAGCCGCAAGATACGCGCGACTGCTTCATCAACCCGCGACATGGCGAGGCGACCGTCATGGACAGCCGTGATAACCGCGCCGATCAATGCGCGCTGATTCGCCAGGTATTGGCTGGCATCGTGGTCATAATGCTCTTCCGCGAGCATCATCAGGTCGACGCCGGCGTTAAATCCCTGGATGGCAGCATCAGCAGGCGCATAATTGCGCTTCATAGAGTGCATATTCATACTGTCGGAGACGACCAGCCCATCAAAGCCCAGCTCGCCGCGCAGCAAATCGCCCAGGATAATTGGCGATAATGTGGCTGGGCGGACGGGGTCGAGCGCGCTGAAGATGATGTGCGAGGTCATGACAATTTTTGCGCCCGCCTTGATACCAGCCGCGAATGGTGCCAGGTCAATCTCCAGCAATTCTTCGCGCGAGCGATGCACAGTCGACAAGCCGCGGTGGCTGTCCAAACGGGTATCGCCGTGCCCGGGGAAATGCTTCAAGGTAGCGACCGAGCCATTGTCCTGGAGGCCGCGCACCGCCGCAGCGGTCATCTTGGCGACCAGTGCCGGCTGCTCGCCGAAAGAACGCATGCCGATGATGGCGTTGTAGGAGTTGGAGTTGCAGTCAGCGGCAGGACCCAGCACAACATTCAAGCCCACCGCCATGGTTTCGCGGGCGATCGTGCCATACATGCGGTAGGCGCAATCGGGGTCGTCGGTCGCGCCTAATGCCATATTGCCGGGGCCCATGGCGCTTTCAGCGGTCATGACCGACCAGGTGCCTTCCTGGTCCGCGCCCAGCAGCAGCGGGATGCCCAAACGGGTGCCGCGCGCGAAGGCTTGCAGGCGGTTGCGCAAACGCAGCGCCGCCGCCGCCGTAGGCATATTCTCATCGCTGATGTAGGCGCCGCCCACCAGGTGCTCGCCCATCAGGATGCGCGCTTCGTCCAGTTGGTCGCTGGCAAAAGCAAGCATGAACATCTGCCCGACCTTTTCTTCGACCGTCATGGATTGAAGTGTGGACTGGATGTTCATGGCGAATCTCCTGCAAGACTATTTGCCGAAAGCAGTCGTTCCAAACTAGCTACCTGGCAAGCTATTGTACCCCGGATAAGTTGACAGGCGCAGGCGACTTTGGCAAGTGAACAAGCGCAAATTGTGGATTTTACTCAGTTAAGAATGCGGGTGGCATTTATTTTACCTTTATGTTATCAATCATTAGCAACGGCTACTCAAGGAGGACGAAAATGCGAAAAATACTGATTGTGTTCTGGCTTATCGTCTGGGCTGCTCTGCCGAGCCTGGCGAAAGACAAACTGCCACCACCGCACGTAACCTCCATCTTCCTGGTAGACCTTACGGCAGCTAACTTAGGCTGGTGTATTGATATCGAATGGCGGCATGTGCCCGGAGCCGACGATTATTATATTTTCATTCGGGGCAAAAAGGGCCTCGCGCCGAGGACTTACGATGGCTCGCCGGCGACTGAAGCCCGCTGGCAGCGGCGCATAGCATTCAACGGTGTCGAAGGGCATCAAGACAGGGTTTATATCTGTCACTTGGCTGAGCAGCAAAGGGTAAAGTTTCGCATACGGGCAGTAGATTCAAATGCTGTAGATCCTTTGAGATCCGGTATTAAGTCTGCGCCTTTTGCCCTGCGGCTGCCGAAATTCAAAAAAGCGCGATACAGTCCACAGCATGGTGCCCCCGTCATTGAGGTATTCAAAAGCGCCGCGTCTGGTTGATGCGCACAGGAGCTATTTCTAAGGATAGCCCCCGCTCACGAAACCTGGCTTTGCTGCCGGCTTTATTTCACCGCGCCCATGGTCAAGCCGCGCACCAGGTAGCGCTGGAAGAAGAGCGCCATGAGGAAAGGCGGCAGCATCGTAACCACCGCCGCCGCCGACATATCTTCCCAAGCGACCTCGTACTGTCCTATGAAGAGCGTCAGCACGATGGTCAGCGGCTGGGAATCGTTTGTGCGCGTGAAGATCAGCGGGATGAGGAAATTGTTCCAGGTCGATAGCATCGCCACCAGGAAGACCGCCACCATGCCCGGGCGCGCCAGCGGCAAGATGATGCTATAGAGCAGCCGCCAGCGATTCGCGCCGTCGACGCGCGCCGCGTCTTGGATCTCAGCGGGGATATCGCGCACAAAGGTCGTCATCATCCACACCGCCAGCGGCAGCAGCAAAGTAACGAATATCAAAATCAAGCCCAGCAAGGTGTCAATTAATCCCAGTTGCGACATGAGGAAGAAGAGCGCGATCAACGATACCCAGATGGGCAGCGGCAGCATAAACATGATGAGCAGGAAGATCAGATTCCGCCCTCGAAAACGCATGCGCGCGAAGGCATAACCCGCGCCAGTCGCCAGCAGGGTTACGATGCCAGCCGCGCCCACGCTGATGATGATGCTGTTGCGCAAGCCCGCGCCCATCAAATCAGCCGTCGGGGAGAAGCCGCCAGCGCGAAACTTTGCGCCCTGGGTAAAAATTGTCTGGTAAGATTCGAAGGTCGGCTGGCTGGGAAACCAGATTTTGTAAGGACGGGCGTACAGCTCTTTGCGCGTCGAAATGCTGCTGACGAAGACCCAGTAGATCGGCGCCAGCGCCCAGACCAGCACAACGGCGCAGAGGGTATAGATAAATAGCAGCCGCAGCCGCTCCTGCCCGCGCAGACCCAGCTTCATGCCTCCTGCACCCCCTGGTTGTAGACGCGCAGCACGAAGATCATGCCCACCGCCAGCGACATCAGCAGGATCAAATACGACAGCGCCGCCCCCAGCCCCACGCGCAAGTCGCGGAAGACCAGCTCATAGTTGTAGAGCATCAAAGTCTTGGTGAAGGGGTTGATCGAACCGCCCGCCGAGCTGCCCGCCGTCAAAGTCCACACGACATCAAATATCTGAAACGCGGCGATGAACTCCACCACCAGCGCGATGCCGAAGGAGGGCAACAGCAAGGGAAAAGTGATGAAACGCACGCGACTCAAGGCATTGGCACCGTCTACCTTGGCGGCATCAAAGAGGTCGTCCGGGATGCTCTGCAAACCAGCAAGCAAGATGATGGTGGGGAAGGCATAGCGCGTCCAGGTTTGCACCACAGTCACCCAAAATATCTGGTGTTCGGGCGCGCGCAGCCACACCTGATATTCGCTGATCAGCCCAAATTGATAGAGCAAGCCATTCAACGCGCCGTATTCGCCATTGAGCAGCCAGCCCCATAAGAAGCCATTGACCACGCCAGGCAGCATCCAAGGCAATATCGTCAAGGTGCGCACCACGCCGCGCCCAGGAAAGCGCTGATTCAAGAGCATGGCGATGCTGAAAGCCACGACCATCTCCAGCGGCAGGGTCATGATGACGACCTGGAAGCTGCGCCCGGTGACTTCCCAGAATTCGTCGTCGTTGAGCAGCTTGAGATAATTTTCCGCGCCGACAGGTTTGGGCGGGCGGCGGATGCGCAGGTTGCGGTTGGTCAGGCTCTGCCCGAAGGTATCCAGCGCGGGGTAATAGATAAAGAGCGCGATCATCAGCACGATCGGCGCGAGCACGATGACGACATAGAGCGAGTCGGATGTGGGGCGGCGCATATAAGCCCGGCCGGTTTGTTTGCCACCAGCTAACTTCAGTAAACGATTCTCACTCATAGAACGATTTCAGGGCTTGATCTATTTTCTCGCGACCGGTTCTGATTTCCATATTGAGTTTCCGCAGCTTCTCCTGGGCTTCTTCGTATTCCTGCAATAGTCGTCGTTGCCGCTCAATTGTTATCACAGGGATTGGGAAATCCCGAACGAGACTGATATAGACATGCGGTTGGCCCGTGCCTTGCTGTCTTTCGTAGAGTTCGGCTTGCTTAAGTGCCATGCACATATACAGGTATCGCGTAAGATACTTTGACTCATCCTTGCTGCGCACAACAATACAGTCCGAAGCCCAGATTGGATCATCATGCCACCAAACATAACCGGAATAAGCGCCAGACTTGCTGATGGTAAAAATTCGTCCAGAGTAGTTATATTCTCCATGTGTATATGGGACTGTGCCGCGTCCGCCAGCAATAACGGGTATGTCTCCTGGCATGGTTGTGGCTTTTGTTATGGATGTGCCGTTTCTCAAAATTGCCACATCTTCCAACTTGACATACTGCTTGTGGCTACCCAGTTTCCAGCTTGTGTGCAAGTAAAATGTCTCTTTACTTGCGAGGTTCTGTACGGAAACTACGCTTACATCCAGGCTTTCTGGCAAAGTATTCAGCGGAATCGCTGATTCACGGAAAAAGAAAAGAGTGCTATCCAAGTCATTTATTCCTGGTATCGGCTGCCTCTTGCTGTCATAACCGTCGTTCTTAATTGTTACGCGGTAAAACCATTCTGTTTGCCCTAACCCTTTGTCAGTGAGAAATATAATTCCAGTTTTAGCGTCGGTGTATGGCGCAAAGCATCCGCGCGGCAGCCGGATTAGCATACGAATGGTTGAATTCCGCAGTAGAAATCGCAAAAATTCCTTATGCTGACGATTTACCAGCAAACCCTCTGGGACCACAACTGCCATTGAGCCGCCTAGCTTCAAACTGTTGAAGCACTTAAGTACACAGGCTTCGTCCGCGTGTCTTACATACTGTGCGGTACCACCAACCAGGTTTAGAACTTCCTGCGTTATTCGTTGGGAAAATGGTATATTTGACAAGACATTGTTATATTTGGCTTCGCTGTTCGTGCGCAAGCTATCTTGCTGGTTTACGCCGGAGTGTCCATCGCCGAACAAAATCATGTTCATTTTCGCGATGCGAGCCGTTGTCGTGATTTCACCGCCAAAGACAGTCTTATAGTTCAAAGTATCGAGCGCATCTATAGTGAGCCTGCATTGATGGCTTATGTGTCTGAATGTCTCCGTAAGAAACCCGCCAGTGCCACAAAATGGATCGTATACATTCTCGCCGTACTGAGGATCAAGAAGCCGCACCATAAACCTGATGATGTGACGCGGCGTGAAGTACTCTCCAAGATCGTTTTGCGTATCCGTTGTCTTCTGAATAAAGTGTTCAAAAGCCACCCCTTTAATATCTTCGTCAATGTCGCTAAGTTGAAGCGCATTAAGTGTCAGAACAATTCGTTTCAAGGTCTTTGGATTCCTAATTGCAGTGCCGGTGATAACTTCTCCACCGTAGTTTTCGCGCAGTTGCTCCATCGCAACTTTGTTTAGATACAGCAATATATCCTGTTCGCGCAAGCGGAGTAGCTGTTGCCAAATCTCGTCTTCACCTTTTTCGCTCAAGAGCTTCAAGAAAAGTATGTTGGCGAATTCGCTAAACCGCTCTATACCTGCTCGAAGCCCCTCAGCTCTCAGGTCGTCGTTTAGCTCAGCAAACAAGCGGATCAACTCTGTGCGAGACTTGAGCACTTTCTTGGGGACAGTAAATAGCTGATTGCTTCGATTAGCTCGGAACTTTTGCAGGAGCTGGAGGTCAGGAAATTCTGTTACTTCAATGCCGTTTAAGTACAAGGGCAGACCGCTACTGACATGCAGGGATTTGACCGTCAAGCCATTACAAGCAAATACAAAATCAACACCTATCCGCTCTGCATAGTCACTTGCCTGTTTGAGCGCATCGCCCAAGTCCGAAACTGAGGCTTTTTTTGCTTCTACAATTGCGATTGGGCTCGCCCCGTCGAATAGCGTGTAGTCTGGCCGCTTCTGACCTAGCTTCTGGATACTATTAGCCGAGAGGCGAAGTTTGACCGATTCCTCAAAGAAGACATTCTTGTTTTCCTGCCCTGCTTCTAGGATCCAGCCAGTTGCCTCTAAGGAACGATCAATTTGGTAGCGAACATCGCTTTCAATCATGGGAAGATCTCCGACAAGGCCTCGCAGTTAGGAAGCCGGAAGTGAGCCAACGATGGCTCACCCCCAACAAACACGCAGGCAATCGCCTACATATACTCTTCCTTGAGCGCGTTCCACTCCTCAGCCAGCGCGTCAATCATGTCGTCGGCCGGGGTGCCCATCTGCAAGCCTTCCAGAATGACTTCGCTCACCGAAGCCGCCCAGGGACCCCACCACAAGGTGAAGCGCGGCAGCTCGTTGGTCAGCATGCTCTGCGCCACGATCTCGTCATAGCCCTGCACTGCGCCTTCTTCATTCAGCGCCGCCGCCACCGATGTGCGCGAGGGGTAAAGCCCAAATGCGCCGAAGATCGCCCGTTGGGTGCCTTCGCTGACATACCACTTGATGAACTCCCAAGCCGCTTCGGCATTTTCGCTGTCCACCGAGATGCCGATGCCGGCCGGGAAGCTCCAGGTATTGCCGACTTCTGGCAGCACCATATATTCAACATGGGGCGCTTGCAGGGAGTTCTCGCCGTTGCCAACCACGACCGAGCCCTGCCAGCCCTGATGGAAGGTACCGACGCCGCTCCAGAAAAGCCCATGCTGGTTGATGCTGCCCGCCAGGATTTCGGGGCTGACCAACTCTTCGTCAAAGAAGGTCTTCAATAGCGCCATCGCCTCGCGCGCCTTGCTGCCTTCATCGGCGAAGACCGGGTTGAGATCATCGTCAAACATCGGGTCGCCCATGCTCAACGCCATCAGCCACCAGGACCAGTGGATCGCGCCCATGGCAATTGGATGCTCATCAATCCCAGCATCGCGGATGGCAACCGACTGGTCATACAGCTCTGCCCAGGTGGTCGGCGGCGCGTCGAAGCCGGCTTCGGCTGTCCTGGCGCTGTTGTAATCCATCATCACCAACTGCTGATAGACGGGTATCGCCATCAGCTCGCCATCCAGCGTAAAGAAATCGACCTTTTCAAAGTCGTCAATGTCCAGGTCGCCCATCGCCACCATGTCGTTCAGCGACATCATGTTGCCAGTGGCGACAACATTGGACGGTGCTTCTTCGGTGATGAAGATGACATCAGCCGGGGCTTGCATGGCGGCGGCGGCAACCTGCACACGGCTGTAGAGGTCAGCCATCTGCACCGACTGAATCTCGACGGTGATGCCGCTTTCTTCCATAAAGGCATTCAGCGCTTCTTCATCAGGCGGCACGCCCCAGGAGGGCGTCAAAAACGAGATGCTGTCTTGCGCCTGCGCGGCAAAACCAAGACTGAGCAAGAGCAGCAGCATCAACAAAATAGGCACGCGTTTCATGTGTTGCATGGGTACTCCCCTTTCGTATTGACCATGCCATTTATTATAGCCGATTCTGCGCGCAAGGCGAAATTTGCTTAGCCCCGCCCAGAGTTGAAACGGGCGAGTCATCGCCTCGCCCCTACATTCGTTCCTAGATTTTCGCATTACTTTATTGATTCCACTTCTGTGGTGAATTAATTTTTTTGAAGCGGTTGCCCTGCATGCGGCAGCCCACAAGCGCCATGACTTATAGGCTCAACCCTTGACCGCGCCGAAGGTCAAGCCGCTGACCAGGTTGCGCTGTACCAAGATCACGAAGATCACGGCGGGCACCATCATAATCACGCTCATGGCTGCCATGCCACGCCAATCGACGGTGAATTGCTCAGTAAAGGCGAAGAGCCCGGGCGGGAAGGTCTTGGCGGCGTTGTTGCGCGCCAGCACGCTGACAATCTGAAATTCGTTCCAAGCCGCCAGGAAGGCGAAGATAGCCGCCGTCGACAAACCGGGCAGGGAAAGCGGCAGCTCAATGCGCCAGAATGCTGACCAGTGCCCACAGCCATCAATGTACGCCGATTCGGTGAGCTCTTGCGGGATTTGGCGAAAGAAGCCATCCATCAGCCAGGCGGTGAAAGGGATGTTGACCGCGACATAGACAAAAGCCAGCCCCAGCACGTTGTTGGTCAAGCCGACGCGATTGAATAGCAAAAAGAGTGGCAGGCTCAAGGCCACGCCCGGCACCGCCCGCGAGAGCATGATGCCCAGGAACAAGCCAGTGTGAAAACGAAAACGAAAGCGCGCGAAAGCATAGCCAGCCAAGGTGCCCAGCGAAACCGCCACGACCGTGCTGATGCCCGATGCCAGCAGCGAATTGCGCAAATAGGCTTCGACCGCCACCCGCTGCTGCACTTCCGGGTTCAGCCCAAACATATTGGCATAGGCTTCCAGGGTCAGCCGCTGGGGTATCCACACAGGCGGGAAGGTATTGATTTCTGAATTGGGGCGGAATGCCGTCATGATGATCCAAAATGCCGGCAGCGCCAAAGCCAGCAGCACGACCCAGGCGACTGCATTCCAGATGCGGTCATTGCGGCGGCGGTTGGGCCCTACGCTGCGGGTGATCATCGCACGATCCTCGCTTTGACCAACTGGCGGAAGAAATACAGCGTGAAGAGCACTGACAGCGACACCGTGATCCAGGCCATGGCGCTGCCCAGCCCAAACTTGGTATCTTCGATCGCCAGGCGCGTGATGTAAGTCCAGAGCATCTCGGTGCGGCGCGCGGGCCCACCATCGGTCATGATGCGCACAATATCGAAGGCGCGGGCGATGTCCAGCGACATGATCGTCAGCGCGATGTAGCTGAACGGCGCCAGCAGCGGGAAAGTGATGAAGCGGAATTTCTGCCAGCCCGACGCGCCATCAACCTCTGCCGCTTCGAAGGTTTCGGCAGGCAGGCTGAGCGTGCCCGCCAGCAAGATGATCGTCAGCACCGGGATGTTCATCCAGATCGACGCGATGATGATGCTGATCATGCCCAGCGGCACATCCACCAGCCAGGCGATCTGCCCCTGTTCCTGGATCAAGCCGACGCTGATGAGGAAATTGTTGACCAGCCCGACATTGGCGTTGAAGAACCAGCGGAATTGCATGCCTACCAGGATAGGCGCGAACATCATCGGCACCATCAACAAGGTGCGCAGGATGCTCTGCCCCACCGTCACCCGCGCCAGCAGCTGCGAAAGCGCCAGCGAAAGCAAATAACTCAAATTTACGGTGATAGCCAGGAAGATGACTGTGTTCCAAAGCGAGCGCCAAAAGACGTCATCGTTGAGCAGTTTTTGATAATTGCGCAGCGCTTTGCCCAGCGTGAAGTTCAAGCTATTGGGGCGCAGCAGCTCATAAGGCGTGAAGCTGACGTACAGTGAATACAGCAGGGGAAAGGCGATGACCAACACTATGACGATGATGGCTGGCAATATCAGCAGAAAGGGGAAGAGCCCGGCGTCAATGCGATTCTGCGTGGTGCCTTGCGCCACTGCATTTTGCTGCTTGGCTTTGACTTTGGCTGCCATCTAATTTGTAAAGTCCACAGGGCGACTTCGCGCAAGCCGCCCATGTTATTTGCTTTCGCAAGGCAGGGCGATCGCTGCGACCACCCTGCCTTGCCAACGAATTTCCTCAAAAGCGAGGAAGCTGTCTAGTAGTAGCCAGCCGATTCCATCAGTTCGCGGGTTTCTTCGGCGGCTGCATCTAGCCCGGATTGCGCGTCGATATCGCCCAGGATGATGGCTTGCAGCTGCGGATAGAAGAGGTTGGAGAAGGGAATCCACTCGGCGATAAGCGGTGGCGTTTTGAAGTCTTCGCTTACCTGGATGCGCGCCAATTCCAGCCGTTCGCGGTCGAGCGGATTCTCGGCATCAGCGGCATCAGCAATCACCCGTTCCCAGACATCATCGCGCACCGGCAAGAAGCCCAGGGTCGCTTCTTCATACGCCACCTGATGCGAGGTCAGGAACTTGATGAGCTGGGCACCGCCTTGCGGGTTGGGCGCGGTGGCCGGGATGGAGAAGGCATGAGCGCCCGCCCAGCCGCTGGGACGAACATGGTCGCCGCCAATTGACAAACCCGTGAAGCCACGCGCCAAGCCAAAGTTGCCAGCCACCGCGCAGGAATCCGCATCCTGGAAGTAGGCATACCAGCCATACCATTCCAGCTTTACGGCGACATCGTTGTTGCAGAAGTTCTGCGCGACGCCATCCCAGAGCAGGGAAGTGGTATCGGCCGGAATGATGCCATCCTGATACCAGCCGGCGATCAACTCCGCCACAGCCACGCCGATCTCGTCATTGAAGGTCGGGTGGTAATTCTCATCGAAGAGCGCGCCGCCACTGGCAAAGAGCATTTCATAGAAGCGGCCTGTCAGCGCTTCTTCTTTGCCCGCCAGGGTATAGCCGAAGGCGCTGTGCCCGTTTTCGACGAAGAAACGCGCCTGGCGGTCAATCTGATCCAGGTTGGTCGGCACGGTCAGTTCCTCGCCCGTGTCTTCCATGTAGGCGGCGGCGATGGCTTCGTCCGAATAGAGATCGGCGCGATAGTGAATCGGGCTGATATCAGCATGGCGCGGGACGAGATATAGGTTGCCGTCGATGGTGGCGGCGTCCAGAATCGCCGGGCTGAATGCCGCCAGTTCTTCTTCGCTGAAGAAATCTTGCAGCGGGTGCAGGAAGGGCGTGTATTGGGCGACGAAACTGGTATGGTCCCAAGCCACATCGTAGTCAGCCGCGCCGGTGGCGAAGTCGACCTTGAGCTTCTGGTCGATGGCGAAGCCGTCCAGCAGGGCGATGATTTCGACTGTCGCGCCAGTGGCTTCTTCAAATACGGCGATCGAGTCGTACATGACTTCGTATTGTCCGCCGCCGATGGCCGCCATCTTGATGGTGGTACCGGATAAGTCCATGTCCAAGCCCGCGTATTGTGGCTCATCTTGCGCTGCCGCCGGTATCAGCAGGCTGAAGGCCAGGACGAGGAAAATGAGTCTGCAAATTAACATTATGCCTCCTAAGCTGGGGATAATTTGCCAGCAACGAGTATAACGCAGTTTCCACCCAGCGGCAAGCAACCCAAGTATTCACCCAGGGCAATCGCATCAAATGTTTTTCACCACAGAAGAAACGAGGATACACAGAGGGCACAGAGATTTGGTGTAGGGGCGAGGCGGCGAATCGCTCGTTGCAACTCCCTAAGCCACTTCCAACAGGGCGGGAAGCAAAGTACGCGTGAATCCACAGCGCAAAGCCTTTAGTTTTCTCTTGGTGGACTCGGTGGTTAAACACATGATGCGACTCCCCCGCCAAATTAAACAGATTTACGGCGCTGCAGCATTTCGCGTTATGCTTGGATCGCGCCGTCAGCCAAAGGAAACCCGCCATGAAGATCCACGATATTGAAATCCGCCTGTGCAAGCCGAGCGAGCCTGTCATGACGGATAGCGAACTACGCGATACCCAAAAGTCCGACCTGCATTTTTTGATCATCACCCTGAAAACCGATGCCGGCATAGACGGCATCAGCATGGGCTTCGCTGGTATGGGCGCGGAGATGGCCGGCTATGTCGCTGCGCAGTCGCTTAAGCCATTCTTCTTGGGCAAAGACCCGCTCGCGCGCGAACAGCACTGGCATGACTTCCGGCGCTACGACCGCGTCTGGCATCACAGCCCCATCTACGCTTATGGACCCTTCGATATCGCCCTGTGGGATATCGCTGGCAAGCTGGCGAATATGCCGCTCTACCAATTGCTGGGGCAATACCGCGAAAAAGCGCCTACTTATGTCTCTTCAATGTTCCTGGATAGTCCGCAAGATTACGCCGACCAAGCCGCCCAGTTCAAAGCGCAAGGTTTTCATGGCTACAAGCTGCACCCGCCCAGCGACTATCACGAAGCGCTGGCTGCCTACCGCCTGTGCCGCGAGGCGGTTGGCGATGATGCGCGCTTCAAGCTGATGGCTGACCCCGTCACCGCCCATAGCTATTATGAAGAGGCGCTGCGCATGGGGCGCGAGCTGGAAAAGTTGGATTATTACTGGTTCGAAGAGCCGCTCTACGATGTCGACTTTCACAACCTGCGCAAACTGACTCGCGACCTGGACATCCCCATCTGCGGCACAGAAGTGCTGGCTGGCTCGCACTATGCAACCGCCGAGTGTATCGCCAGCGGGGTGGTCGATATTGTGCGCAGCGATGTGGCTTGGAAAGGCGGCGTAACGGCAGTGATGAAAACGGCGCACCTGGCGGAGGCTTTTGGTATGCGCTGCGAGATCCACACCGCCATCTACCCCGCGCTGGAAATCGTCAATCTGCATTGCGTCTGCGCCATCGCCAATTGCGAGTTCTTCGAGGCGCTGGTGCCTAGCTCACTGCTCAAGCTGGGCATCAAAAATCCGCTGCGCATCGATGACGAAGGCTATGCCCATCCGCCGAGCGGGGCGGGCACGGGCATCGAATGGGACTGGGATTTTATTGACAACGCGACTGTGGCGGTTCTGTAGTTACGCGGGCGAGTCAGCGCCTCGCCCCTGCATTGCCCATTTTGGAGCCAGGCTAATCCGTATGGAAGACTTCGTCGATGGTCTTCCACCATTCGCCCTCGGCGCGGTCTTCGACTGGCTTCTGCATAGGCATACATAGCTCCCACCATTTCTGCGTGGTTTCATCGGCGGCCATGGCAGCCATATCCCCTTCGAAGTCGTCGCCATGGTATTCCATATAGGCGAAGAGCAGGTCGCCATAGCGGTAGATGGAATAATTGCGGATGTTGCACTCGGCGATTTTCTTTAAGACGCCGGCCCAGACATCGGCGTGCAGGCGAATATATTCTTCAACGTGCTCGGCGCGGATGCCGATGACTTGTCCAAAGCGCTGCATGGTCGAACCTCCCTGTGCTTGATTGAATTGAGTTTGCCATCCTTGGGCGAGGGGCTTATTTGGAATTGGCGAAGTTCTCCGGATGGCGGTACTTGACTGTCTGCAAATGTTCGCAATACAACGCCAGTACGCCTTCGTTCTTGTAGACCTCGTAGCTGACCTTGACCAAGCCCATCTCGGCGTATTTGGGCTCTTTGCTGAGTTGGGTGCGCACGGTGTAGATGGTATCGCCGATGAAGACCGGCTTGATGAAGCGCAGCTTGTCATAGCCATAGCTGAAGGTATGCACATTGTTGTGCGCCATCAAGCCCAGCCCGATGCTGAAGACCATCGAGCCAGCTACCAGCCGTTTATCAAAGATGCCTTCATCACGGGCGAAAATCTCATCGGCGACATAAGGGTGCATATCCAGCACGATAGCGTTGAAGATCATGCACTCGCCCTCGGACAAGGTGCGGCGGATGCTCTTGATCTTGGCACCAATTTCGAAGTCCTCGTACATCCAGGTTTCGGTATTGAACAGGGGCAGGTCTTTGTGCATTTCGACCGGGGTATTTTCAGGCATGGTTTCGCTCCCTAGTTGATGGCGAACTCGGACAAGATGCGCTGGGTATCTTCGCCGATGCGTGGCGCTCCCTTGCGGCTTTTTAATATCTCGCCATTGATGCGGATGGGGCAGCGGGTGGTAGCGAGCTTGACATTTTCGTCACGGGCGACTTCTTGCACCATGTCGATGACCTTGAAGCCCTCATGCTGCAGCAGCCGTTCCCAGCTCAGCACATCAGCGCACCAGATATCGCGCGGCTCCAGGATGTCCAGCCAATGGCGCGTGGATTGCGCCTGTAGATGCTCAACCAGGATGGCTTTGATCTCATCGCGCTGACTGAACCAGGTGGCGCTATCGGTAAATGCCAGCAGCGGCGGGCATTCCAGCAACTGTCCCAGCACGGGGATGGAGCCCATCGCCAGCGCCAGGTAGCCATCGGCGGTTGCGTAGATGCCATACGGCGCGGACAGGTAGGCATGCGCGTTGTTGATGGCGCTGCGCTGCGGGGATTTGCCACCATCGTTGAGGTGGGTCGTCAGCACTTCAAATTGGAAGTCGAGGATGGATTCCAGCAAGCTGACCTGCACCAAGCCGCCTTCGCCAGTCAAGCCACGCCGCACCAGGCAAGCCAGGATGCCCTGCACCAGGTGCGCGCCGGTGAAGAGGTCGACCACCGCCAAGCCAAATGGGGTGGGCGGGCGGTCGGCATCGCCATTCAGCCAGACCAAGCCCGAAATGGCTTGCAGCAGCAGGTCTTGCCCGGGCTTGTAGACCCAGGGTCCGTTATGTCCGTAGCCGGTGATCTCGCCATAGACGATGCGCGGGTTGATTGCGCGCACAGTGGCGTAATCCAAGCCCAGCCGCGCCATCACGCCGGGTCGGAAGTTCTGCACCAGCACATCCGCCTGCGCGATTAATTCCTTGACGCGCGTCAAATCATCGGCGGCTTTTAAGTTGGCTGCGAAGCTCTCTTTGTTACGGTTGATGGAATGAAAGAGCGTGCTTTCGCCATCCAGCTCCAGCTCGGAGATATACAGCTGTCGGCACAGGTCGCCACCATCCGGCCGTTCCACCTTGATGACGCGCGCGCCCATATCGGCCAGTCGCAGCGCGGCCGATGGTCCCGACAGAAAGATACTGAAGTCCAATACCAACAAGCCTTCGAGTGGTCGCATGGTCGCCTGCTTTTCTTTTCGGCGCAATACCGCTGCAAAGACTATAGACAGCCAAGCGGCTTCTGTCAAAGACGTCCGTCATTTTGCGCGTTTCTATAAGTAAAAAATGAATGTGTTACAATGCGCATGAATTGGCTGGCTTTTCGCGGGAGATTCTCATGTACAAAATTGATACGCACCAACACTTTTGGAACCTGGACGAGGTTGCCTATCCTTGGCTGATGCCAGCTTATGGACCTATCTACCGCACCTTCACCCCGGCTGAGCTGGAGCCACAGTTAAAAGCCGCCGGCGTCGACAAGACGGTCATCGTACAGTCGATGGACTCCTATGCCGATACCGACTCCATGTTGGCCATCGCCGAGCAGCATGACTGGGTGGCGGGCGTGGTCGGCTGGGTGCCCCTGCATGACCCAGCCGAAGCCGACAAAAAGCTGGATGAATACACCCAGAATCCGTATTTCAAAGGCATGCGCCACTTAATCCACGAAGAAGGCAACCCCGATTGGGTCTTGCATAAGCAGGTCATCGAAGGCTTGGGGCTGCTGGCGGAGCGCGAACTGACCTTTGATGTCGTGGCTGTCTTCCCCAACCACCTCAAACATGTGCCGACGCTGGCGGATGCCGTTCCCGAATTGATGATGGTCATTGATCATCTAGCCAAGCCACCGCTGGCTGAGAGCGAGCGCAGGGAGTGGCGCGCTCAACTCGCCGCCGCGGCTGAATGCCCGAATGTCTATGCCAAAGTCTCAGGCTTGAATACCGTAACGCCCGACTTTGCCAACTGGACCTACGAAGATATTAAGCCGCTGGTCGATTATGCCATCGAGCAATTTGGACCGCATCGTCTGATGTTTGGCAGCGATTGGCCCGTGGCGGTGCTGGCTGGCGATTACGCCAAAGTCTGGGAAGAGACCAACAAGTGCCTGGGCGATTTGACCAGCGCCGAACGCGATGCTGTGCTGGGTAAGACCGCCAACGCCTTTTATGGGCTGGATCTGTAGGCTGTCGCCGCGGGTTTAGGGTTCAGGTTCCAATTCAACGTCAGCTTCGCGCAGGCTGAGCATGCCTTCAAGGCGAGCCAGGCGCTGGTTGGCGCGGTCAACCTTGTTTTCAACAAATTGTATATCACTGCGCAAGTTCGATTCCAGGCTGTCGATGCGCTTGTTGATCGTGCCGGCTTCTTCCTTGATCTCTCTGCGCAGGGTCGTCTCAACACGGCTAATCTCATCACGCAGAGTCGTCTCTAAGCGAGTGTTGTCATCACGCAGAGTCGTCTCAAGACGGGTCATTTCAACTTCAAGCCGGTCAATGCGAGAATGTAGAGCGAGGATATCGCCTTTAAGTTCATCATGCAGCCCCCGGTTATCGCTCTTCAGGTCATCGCGCAGCGCCTTGTTCTCACGTTTCAATTCATCGCGCAGCGCCGAAACCCTATCTTCATTCCGCGTGTCCAAACGCCAATAGAAGACAAAGAGCGCGATCATGAACAGAATGGTATCGGGATTTAGAATCGAATTTTCCACGCACAAACTCCCTGCCTCTTGCGCCTGCCACAAGCATAGCGCTCTTTGCTGCTTATCGCAAACCTCCCACGAACTCAGGGCGCGGGGATGGGCGTCCCGCCGGCTGCGCTTGATTCGTAGGCGGCTTCGACGGTCGCCATCGTTTCAATGGCATCTTCTACCGAGGTCGGCAGGCTTTGCGCCTCGCCATCCACATAGCGCATCAAGCTGGCCATCGTGCCGATGAAAGCTTCGGGGAACCACGAGCCGCTGATTTCCAATGTGCGCCAGGTCGGCTCGTCATCACCCAGCAGCACATATTCAAAGCGGTCGGGCGCACCGTGCGGATAATTCATATTCAGCCCCGCGCGGATCTGGATAGCGCCGCGGCTGCCCTCGAACTTGATATAGGACTGCTGCTTCTGCGCGCCATAGGCATGGCTGTGGTTGGTCATCACATTCACACGCGGGTTATCGCCATAATCCATGATGATCATGGAGCGCGAGCCGCCCCGCAGCTCGGGCGCGGAAGGATGGCTGATTGTCTTGGCGTAGACGCTGGCGGGGCTGCCACAGAAAGACCGGACCAAGTCAACATAATGAATGCTGTGATAGAGGATTTCCACGCGCGGCAAGGGGAAGAGGAATTGCCACAGATGCCAGGGCGTATTTATCTGCATGCGCACTTCCAGGTCGCGCAATTCGCCGATTAAACCCTGCTCGATCATATCGCGGGCGGCGATGATGAAAGGGGCGAAGCGCAATTGGAAGTTGATGGCTGCCACCAGCTCGCGTTCCCGGCAGATTTTCAGGATCTCCCGCGCTTGCGCCAGGCCGTCGCCCATGGGCTTTTGGATGAGCACGGCGCGCCCTTTGGGGACCTGCGCGAGGATTTCGGGGATGGCGCTGCCTGGCACAGCCACATCAAAGACGGCGTCGGCAGGGGCGGAGCGGACGGCTTCAGCGAGTGAATCGTAGAGGCGCGGCACAGCGAACTTGTCCGCCATCATCCGCGCGCGCTGGCTATCGATATCAAAGCCGCCAGCCACAGAAAATCCAGCGATTTTATAGGCGGGGTAATGCGCGTCATGCACGATGCCGCCCATGCCGATGCTGACAATGGGACGCGGCTGGCTGGGCAAACTGACGCTTTGACGAAGGGCGAAGCTGGGCATAAATCACTATCCTGGCTGCTAAGGCGGATTAGCTTGGGCGGGCCTCATGGTCCGAAAAGAATAGAAACTGGCTCACTGCGCTGGCGGTTGGCTGCCTACTCGGCGGCGCGGCGCTGCACGAGATACAAATGCTGGCAGGCGAGCACGATCTTGCCATGCTGGTTGTGCACGGCGACCTGTTCGACGACATAGCCATGGTCGGGGCGCTTGGGATAATCGCGCTTTTCGCTGATGGTAGCGGTGACTGTGATAGTATCGCCGATGTGCACAGGGCGGATGAAACGCACGCGGTCATAACCATAAGAAAATGCGACCGGATTGATCTCATTGGCGGTCATGCCGATGGCTACGCACAAAATCAAGGTGCCATGCGCGATGCGCTGTTTGAACTCCTGCGTCTTGACCCATTCGGCATCCATGTGGTGCGGGAAGAAATCGCCCGTCTGCCCGGCGTGCAAGACAATATCGGCTTCGGTGATGGTGCGCCCGAAAGACTGGCGCGATGAACCAATTTCATAGTCTTCAAAATAGCTGGTTCGTATCATGGTGAGGTTTCTCGCTGGTTTTCATTTTACGCGCTGGCAACAAGGCTATATTACCACACCGTTCGCCCAGCCCGCACCTAGGGCAATCACAGCTATGTACTTGTGGTGGCTGTAACCTGCCTGTCGCCTGTGTTACAGTAGGCGCATCATGCGCAGACGCTCTTCTACCCTGGCTGGTCCCGCGCGGGTATCGCCCTACAGCCACACTGAATCCTTGCCGCTCTGGCGTCGCGGTTGTGGCTGTATCTGTTTGCTGGCGGCCATCGCGCTGAGCATCGCCGCTGCCTTTCTGGTCATCACCGCGCCAGACGCCGTCAGCACAGCCGCGCCCCCCCAAGCTGTCGAGGCAGACTCGCCCACCGTCAGTATGCCGCCAGCGACGCGCATCGCAGCGTCCGCCGGTGGTTTATCCTTGCCAGCGACAGGAGCTGCCTTGCCGACAATCAGCCCGCGGCAAACTACGAACTTGCTGGCAACGCCGCCTTTGTCACGCGCTGATTCCCGCGCCGACAGCTTGCTTTATGAGCCCTTCACCATCATCCCCAACCGCTCGCGCACGCAGATGACCACCTATGTCGCGCGGCAGGGCGATACCATCGCCGCCATCGCCGGGCGCTACGGCTTGACCAGCGAGACAATCGCCTGGTGCAACGATCATCGCTTGGCGCAGTGGCTGCGGCCCGGCGATGTGGTAACTATCCCGCCGGCCGACGGCGCTTGCCACACGGTCTTGCGCACGCAGGGCTTGGATATCGCCGATATCGCCGCGCAATACGGCATCGACGACCCCTATGCCATCATCGAAGCCCCCGCCAACAACCTGGCCGCCGTCAGCCCCGACTTCCTCGCGCCCAGCAATACCTTCCTTTTTATTCCTGGCGGCGTAGGCCCCGTCATCACCTGGGATGCGCCCGTCGAGCAGGACAGCGCCGGCAATGTCGTGGCTTTCGACCCCGGCAGCCCGTTCAGTTGTGGCGCGCGCAGTGGCGGTGGCGCGTATTGGACGAACCCGCTGCCCAATGGCACCTTCGTGCGTGGATTTTATGCCGGGCACAGCGGCATCGATATCGCGGCGGCGCCCGGCACGCCTATCTATGCCGCCAACAGCGGGCCTGTGCTGTACGCCGGCTGGAACAACTGGGGTTATGGCAATACCGTCGTCATCGGCCATGGACCGTATTCCACGCTCTATGGCCACATGAGCAGCCGCAATGTTGGCTGCGGACAGACTGTGGTGGACGGGCAAGTCATCGGCTTTGTGGGCAGCACGGGCAATTCGTCGGGACCACACCTGCACTTCGAGATCCGCTATTTGAACCAGCCCGCCGACCCCTCGGCGACGATTGGCATCGGCTGGTGAGCGGCTTCCACACTATCGAAGCGGCGTACATGGCGCTGCAAACTGGCGCGGATGCCCAACTGCGCGCCGAAGCGGTCGTCTACCTGGGCGAGCAGCGCTACGCCCCCGCCGTACCGACTATGATTAAGCTGCTGCGCGAAGCCGACCCTGGCACGCAATACCTGGCTGCCAAGGCCCTGGGGCAGATCGGCGATGAAGCCGAAGCCGCTGTGCCGGCGCTGCTGGAGGCGCTGCGCGGAGACGATATGTTCTTGCGGGCGGGCGTTACCGGCGCGCTCATCAAAATCGGCTATCCCGCTGTGCCCGGGCTGATAGCCGCGTTATTTGATGACAGCAACGCCGTCAAACGGGCGGCTTGCAAGGCGCTGGGCAAGATCGGCAATCCGCGCGCCGTGCCCGCCTTGACCAACGCCCTGCAAGATGCCAACGCTGGCGTGCGCCGCCTCGCCCAAGAAGCCCTGGAGCGCATCGAAAGCCACGAACATTAAGAGACCAGGTAGACCATAGAGAGCGACATGTTTTCAAGGGCTGAGATCGAGCAATTCCGCAGTGAAGGCTGGCTGGCCGCGCATGATTTTTGGAACGAGCGGGAAGTAGCCGCCATGCGCGCCGAGCTGGAGCGGCTGAAAAGTCGTGGGCTGCTGCGCAATGTCGCGACAGCCGGCGATGGGGTGACGCCCGCCAGCGAGCAGGTCAATTTGCAGCTTTGCCCGATGTTCCCGCATAGCGCCCTCTTCCGCGCCATGCCCTTCGCCGATAAAGCCACCGCCGCCGTCCAGCAGTTGATCGGCGACCCTGTCGTACTGCATCTGGATCAAGTCTTCCTCAAGCCGGGGCGGCAAGGCAGCGGCACCAACTGGCATCAAGACAATGCCTATTTCCAAATTGATGATCCCTTAAAAGGCACGGCGATGTGGACAGCTGTGCACGCGGCGACCATCGCGAACGGCACTATCCATGTCATCCCGGGCAGCTTCCGCACCGTTTATCCACACAGCCGCGACCCCTATAGCGACCATCACATCCGCTGTTATCCGCCCGAAGATGACGCGCTGGCGATCGAGCTGCCGGCCGGCGGCGTGGCCTTCTTCGCTTATGGTGTGGCGCATTGCACCCTGGCGAATAAGACTGACGCGGAACGGGCTGGAGTGGCGCTGCATTTCATCAACGGCGGGCAAGATGCAACCGCCAAGAGCGGCTTCCCGCTGGGCAAGCGACCGTATCTCACTGGCGCAGCAGCCAGCGGCGGACTGAATGAACACGGCGCGCTTATTGCGGGCAGTTGGGAACGCGAGGTCTCGGCGGCGCTGGCGCAATTCTAAGGCGCGCTAGGCTCCATATTCCGTTTTTCCCAGCAATATCTGCCGCAAACGAAACATATCGGTGCGCGAGGTCAAGTCCAGGCTGATTGGCGTAACCGATACCAAGCCCTCGTGCAGCAGCGCATAGACATCGCTGTCGGGTTTAGCCAGGTCGGGGTCGGCATGATAGCGATAGCCCAGCTTGGCGGGGTCGCTCAAGGTCAGCCGCTCAGGGCGGGTAGGGAAATACACGCGCCGCCGAGACAGCCGCGTCAGCCGCCAGTCGGTGCTTTCTGTCGCGCGCCAGGGCACATCAATCTTCAGCACATCGACATCATCGGGCAGCCCCGAATGGTCGATCAGCCAATCACCAAAGCGCCGCGTCCAGGTCGCTGCCAGGCTGAAATCGACTTCGCTGCTGTGCGTCAGATGCAGGTCGGTGCTCGTCTGTAGGCTGACGGCGAGGGAGCGGATGCCGAGGCTCGCGCCTTCGAGCGCCGCGCCGACTGTGCCAGAGATCGTAACGCCGTTGCCAGTATTCTCACCATAATTGATGCCGCTGACCAACAGCGCCGGGTGTTGCCGCTCGGATAACTCGAGCACGGCATGCTGCACTGCCTGGGCCGGCGTGCCATCAACCGCGTAGGCGATGCAATCACCAAAGTCGGCGGGCGGGCTGTAGGGGAAGATGCTCCCCTTGCTGTAATGTGGCATGCTGCGCCCCATGCCCGATTGTTGTTCGCGCGGAGCCGCCACCAACAGCCGTCCACAGCCGCGGAATGCCGCCACAGCCGCCCATAAACCCGGCGAGTCGATGCCGTCGTCGTTGGTGAATAGAATTAGCGGCTGCTTCATTGCGTATCCCGCAAGCTATGCAAGGTCTGGCGACAGGCTAGGTGTCAATGCTCAAGTTTACACCAGCACAGCGTTAAGGGACAGTCAGACTTGGGGAACTAGGCAGGGGAATTGTGTCAAACAAAATTTGCCACAGAGACACAGAAGTAGAATCAAGAAAGTAATGCGAAAGTCCAGGAATGAATGTAGGGGCGAGCCTTGGGTCGCTCGCCGTTTTCTGTGGTGACTCGCCCGTTTCAACCCCCCTCGCCTCGCCCCCGGCAAGCCAGGGGGAAGCAAAGTACGCGCGCCGTGTCGATTTTGAAAATGCTGTAAAATGAGGCATATCAGCGCTGGCTTTTCGATGGTTCGCTTGTGGACGACATCGCCTATCACGACATATTTTGCATCTACCACCCGGATGACATCGTCTTCGTGCGGCGGCTGGCGGCGCAGATGCGGGCGAGCGGCATCGACTGCTGGTTTGATGACAGCGATTTCGGCAAGCTCTCCGCAGAAAGCGCGCAGCTTAAAGCGGGTCTCCTGCAATCCTACACGGTGGCGATCGTGCTATCGCAGCCCAGCGCCGAGAGCCAGCTCTGCAACGAGCTTATCCAGCACGCCGTTACCCACCGCAAGCGCATCATCACCTTAATCCGCGATGACAATATCAGCGTCGAAGTGCATCCAGCCATCATCAGCAACACCTACCTGTACTTCCGTGAGCAGGACAATTTGGTCGAGCAGATTGAGAAGCTGCGTCCGCGCTTGGCAGTCGATGGCGACCTGCGGCTGCATACGGAGCTGTTGGTAGCGGCTGAGCGCTGGCGAGTGAGCGGTCGCAACCATGAACACCTGCTGCCGGCAGATCGCTGGGAAGAGGCGCGCCGCTGGCTGGCGGGGGCGAACAAGCGCCAGCCCAAACCATCGCAACTGCAAGTCGAGTTCATTCACAGCAGCCGCCGAGGCCGCAGCAGTGGCTTGGGCAAGCGGACTGGCTCGTGGGCGCGCCGGTTGATGCTGCTCTTGGCGGCGCTGATAGTGGTCGCTCTTGGCGCAATTCTGCTGCAAGGTATCGCTGGAGCAATCTCCGCCAGGCAAGCGGATGGCATTCAGACCCAAGCCGCCCAGACGCAAATCGCGCTTGGCGACGGCAGCGAGGGCGCAATCGGGCTGATCGACCAACTGGCGGCGACCAGCGCGCGCATCAGCGAATCAGTCGGCGCAACCGCCAGCGCCGCCACAGTCGCCGCGATTGAATCCCGAGCCACTGGCCAAGCCCGCGCCACGATTGCCCGCGCCACCCAAGCCCACCTGCCCATGCGCCATAGCGATGGCAGACGCCTGTTGGACGCAGCACAGCAAGCGCTGCAAGCAAACGACCTGGAACTGGCGCTCGCCTTGACCTGGGCGGCGAAGGCAGCGCTGGACGAGCCCGGCTCGGCGCACAGGCTGCTGCGGCTGATAATGGCTGATCTGGAGCGCGTCAAATTGGATGATGGCGCTGAGCTTGGCGATTCTACAGCCGCGCAGATTTTGCCCGACGCCTTGCTCGGCAGCCGCATCGCCGCCGGGAGTCTGCTGCTGGTGAGAGAAGACGGCATACACTGGCGACGGCAGCGAGGGCGCAATCGGGCTGATCGACCAACTGGCGGCGACCAGCGCGCGCATCAGCGAATCAGTCGGCGCAACCGCCAGCGCCGCCACAGTCGCCGCGATTGAATCCCGAGCCACTGGCCAAGCCCGCGCCACGATTGCCCGCGCCACCCAAGCCCACCTGCCCATGCGCCATAGCGATGGCAGACGCCTGTTGGACGCAGCACAGCAAGCGCTGCAAGCAAACGACCTGGAACTGGCGCTCGCCTTGACCTGGGCGGCGAAGGCAGCGCTGGACGAGCCCGGCTCGGCGCACAGGCTGCTGCGGCTGATAATGGCTGATCTGGAGCGCGTCAAATTGGATGATGGCGCTGAGCTTGGCGATTCTACAGCCGCGCAGATTTTGCCCGACGCCTTGCTCGGCAGCCGCATCGCCGCCGGGAGTCTGCTGCTGGTGAGAGAAGACGGCATACACATGCGACCGCTTGACGATGGCCGCGCAGACAGAAAATTGCCAGCGGGACTGTGGGCAAGCGCCGGCAACATCCTGGCGCTGCACGATAGCGAAACCGCGACAATCTATGCGGACGGCGAAGCCTTGCGCAGTTGGAGCGCGCCACTCAATACCCTGCAAGCCGTCTACCCCGCGGCGGACGGCAGCGCAATGGTGGCTGTTGATGACAGAATCATGTGGCTGCTGCATAGCGAATCGCCCGAGCCACGAGCGCTGGGCTGGGGCGAAGCTGGCTTGGCGCGCGCTGTTGTATTCGCGGCGGACGGGCGACGCTTCCTGAGCTTGCATGACGAAGTGGCGCTGCTGTGGAATGCGCGAGATGGCTCAACCCTGGCGGCATTTCCGCTAGGGCTGGCTACCGAGGCTCAGGCGGCTTTCCATGCCGATGCCTTGGTCGTTTTTGTGCTGCTGGATGAGGGTTTAGCCACCTTGACCAGGCTGTCGCTGGAAGATTATTCGGCGCAGCGGCAATTGTTGGTCGATGTGCGGCTGGGCATGCTGGCGGATGATGGCGCATCACTGGCGCTGGCGAAGGCAGACGGCAGCATCATCAGCTTCGATACCAGCGATGTGGGCTTGCAGCGGCGCATGGCGGGTGAGGCGCTGGCTGCGAGCAAAGTGGCGGTCTTGCCCGGCGCGGGGCGGCTGCTGGCGGCGGTTGGCAACGACTTGCTCATGTGGCACAGCGCGTCGGGCGAGCTTGAAGCGCGCCTCTCGCATGACTTGCCGGTCGTGGGTTTCAGCTACAGCCAAGATGCCCGACATTTTCTCACCCGTGATAGTGACGATGTCTTGCGGCTGTGGACTTTGGAGAGCATTGATTCGCTGCTGGGGCGCATCGAAAGCGAATTCTCGCCGCGGCAATTGACTTGCGCCGAGCGCGAGCGATTCAACGCGCGCCCGCTGTGCTTGTGAGCGGCATGAAGCGCATCCTCTATACATCCTGGTATACCGGGTTGGGCGGCGGCGAGACTGACTTGCTCACGCTGGCGGGGGCGCTGGATAGCAATCGCTATGAACCCCAGCTGCTCCTGCCGGCTGATGGCAAACTCAGCAAACGGTGGCGGGCGGCGGGCTGGGGCGCGCATGACCTGCCCTATCGCGGCGCATCGACCTGGTTTGTGCCGGCGCTATGGGCGCGTTTCCCGGTCGCGCGGCGCATGCAGGACTTGCTGGCGGAGCAGCAAATCGACCTGGCGCATTGCGATTATCACACCCTGCCCTTCATCGCGGCGGCAGCGCGGCGACTGGATTTGCCGGTGCTGTGGACGGTCTGGGGCTGGTGGTTCAAGCCCAAAGCCTGGCAGCGGGCGTTCTTTCGCTCCCTGCCGGCGGTAGCGCGCAGTCGCGCTATCCGTGACGGTTTCCTGGGCTCCCCGCCTTTTATGCCCAGCGAACAACTGCCCGTCATCTACGCGGGCGTCGATAGCGAGCGCTTTCGCCCCGGACTGGATAGAGACTTGCGGCGCGAGATGGGCATCGCTGACGATGCGCTCGTGGTGGCAATGGTGGCGCGCTTCCAGCCGGTCAAGGGGCATCATATTTTTCAGGCGCTGGCGGAAAAAGTCCTGACTGCGCTGCCAAGGACGCGCTTCATTGTGGCTGGCGATGATGTCTTTGGCGTGGCAGCCGACCAACGCTATCGTAAAAATATCCTGGAGCGCGCTGCGGAGCATCCGACTCTGCGCGATTCTTTGCAATACATCGGCTTCCGCGCGGATATCGAGGCGGTGTATGCGGCGGCTGATGTATACGTCTGCGCTTCCGACTTCGAGAGTTATGGCATCGCCAACCTGGAAGCGATGGCTTGCGGGCTGCCGGTCGTCAGCACGCGGCGCGGCGGACCCGCGGAGACGATCCTGCATGGCGAGACTGGCTACCTGGTCGATGCGGGCGATGTTGATGCGCTTGCGGATGGCGTGTTGCGCTTGCTGCGGGATGCTGGCTTGCGCGCGCGGATGGGCGCGGCGGGCAGACGACGCTTGCGCGAGAGTTTCTCGATTGCGGCGGCGGCGGATGCCCACATGCGGCTGTATGACCGTTTGCTGCGCTAGTTGATGATGGCGTCTCCAAAGAATTTCGCTAACGTATCGCCCAGCGTGTTATCGCGCAGGTAGGCGATGTGATCGCCGGCGAAAGGGGTTGGCGTGATGCCAAAGCGACTAACCAGCGCATTGTCGGGCACGGTGTTAGGCACAGCCAAGAGCTCCAGCAGGCTGGTACTGACCGGCGAGCCGGGCAGCAGCCTTTGCATCGCAGCCACCACCGGACGCAGCAGCCGCGCCGGCACAGGCACCAACAGCCGCAAACTGCCGGTGGCATCCAGCACGCGGCGCTCGATCTCGCCCAGGCTCAAGACCTCGGGGCCGCCCAGCGCCAGCTCCTCGCCGACTGTCGAATCATCCGCCAGGCAGCGGGTCGCCGCTTCGACGACATCATGCGCCGCGACGGGCTGGAACTCGGCTTTGCCGCCGTCGATAAGCGGGAAGACCAGCGGCGTTATTTTCAGCAGGCGCGCGAAAGAGTTGAAGAACTCGTCTTGCGCGCCGAAGATCGCCGATGGGCGCAGCGCCGTCCAAGCCAAGGTCGAGGCAGCCACCGCTTCCTGGGCGCGCCCCTTGCTGGCCAAGAAGCGATAGGGCAAGTCGGCTTTTGCGCCATTCTGGCTGATATTGATAAAGCGCTGCACGCCAGCCGCTTCCGCCGCGCGCAGCACATTCACCGTGCCTTCATAATTGACAGCTTCATAGGTCTGCCCGCCTTTTTCGAGCGCGATGGCGACAGTATGAATCACCACGCGCGCGTCACGCAGAGCGGGCTCAAGGCTATCGGCGCGGGTAATATCGCCCGGCACAATCTCGATTTGCTCGGCAACGTCGCCCAGGCGAATCTTGGCTTTGGCGGCGTTGCGTACCAAGGCGCGCACGGGATGCCCATCGGCGACCAGCCGTTTTACAAGCAGATTGCCCAAAAAGCCGGCTGCGCCAGTTACCAAAATGGTCATGGGTTGTGCCTTTCCATATAGGCTACGCTGCATGAGTAGTAGTATAACCGCATTCGCTGCACAGTTGCCCAAGGCAATGGCGACAAGTTACTCGCCACAGAGGAAACGAGGGTACACAGAGGCACAGAGGTTTGGCGTAGGGGCGAGTCGGCGAGTCGCCCGCTTCAGCTCTGCGGCAAAGGGCTTTTATGTTCTAAGATATAGCAGCTTTCGGCTACACTTAGAAAGGGCAGCCCCAGCCATGCCCAGTAGTACGCGCGTCTTGCGGGTTGATGCGCAGCAGCCCGACCCAGCCGTCATCGCGCAGGCAGCCGCCGTCATCCGCGCCGGTGGCTTGGTGGCTTTCCCCACGGAGACGGTCTATGGCTTGGGCGCGAATGCCTGGGATGCCGCCGCCGTGGCACGCATCTTCCGCGCCAAAAGCCGCCCCGCCAGCGACCCGCTCATCGTGCATATCGCCGAGCTGGCGCAACTGCCAGCCGTCGCCCGGGATCTGCCGGCTGTGGCGTCGCGGCTTTGTGGGCATTTCTTTCCCGGCGCGCTGACGCTGGTGCTGCGCAAGTCGCCACGCATCCCTGAGAACCTCAGCGCTGGCTTGGATACAGTCGCCCTGCGCATGCCCGACCATGCTGTGGCGCGCGCTTTGATCAAAGCAGTTGGCGCCCCAATCGCCGCGCCCAGCGCCAATACCTTCTCGCGCCCCAGCCCGACCAGCGCCGCGCATGTACTGGAAGACCTGGCGGGCAAAGTCGACCTGCTGCTGGATGGCGGCGCCACGCGCATCGGCGTCGAATCGACCATTCTAAGCTTGGTGGATGAACCGCCGCGCCTGCTGCGACCGGGCGGCATCTCGCTGGAGGCAATAAGAGCGCTGCTGCCCAATATCCAATACGCGCCGCAATTTGCCGCCGAAAAAGACACCGTGCCAGCGCCGGGCAGTTTGCTAAAACATTATTCGCCACGCGCGCGCCTGCTGCTTTTCCGTGGCGATGATTCCGCCGTATACACAGCCATGCGCGCCGAAATCACCCGGCACAGCCAGGTCGGCTTGCTGCTGCGCCAACGCGATGCCGAGCAATTCCATGACCTGGACATCCAAATCGAAAGCCTGGGCAGCAACAGCCAACAGGCGGCGGAACGGCTCTTCGCCGCTTTGCGCGCGCTGGACAAGGCTGGCGTGGCGGTCATCCTGGCGCGAACCCCCGAAGAGCGCGGGCTGGGGCTGGCGCTGCGTGACCGGCTGCTGCGGGCGGCTGTCGGCGCAGTTGCAGAAGTATAGCGCGAGGCAACGATGAAGAAGTGGCTGATCGGACTGTTGGCGCGTTGGATGACGCCCCGTTTGCGCTACATTTGGCACAATCCGGAGCTATGGCGCTATGCCCAGGCGCGCGGATGGCATGTTACCCAGTCCATTTTTATCATCCTATCCCCGATACTGGCGCGCTGGACGATGTTTATCGCAGCACAACCGGCATGGCTGGCATCGACTGGCGCGAAAACGAACAGTTGCAACTGGCGCGTGATGTTTTTCCGCGCTATGCAGAGGAATTCCGCGCATTCAACGATAGCCTGCTGGCAGAAACACGATTCGCGGGGAATAAGCCTGAATTCGTTGGTTATGACCCATATGTATATCACTGTATGATTCGGCACTTCCAGCCGAGTCGCATTGTCGAGGTTGGCGCTGGCTATTCGACAGTGGTCGCGTCCCATGCAGCGCGCCTCAATGGCGACGCAAACATTACCGCGATCGAGCCCTATCCCAATGCCTACTTGGCCTCTATCGCAGACAAAGTTCAAGTAGTCAGACAGATGGCGCAAGCTGTCGACCTTGATTTCTTTCGCCAGTTGGAAAGCCGAGGCATCCTCTTTATCGATAGCTCGCATGTCGTCAAGACGGGCAGCGATGTCTGTTACTTGGTATTGGAAGCGCTGCAGATCCTGCAGAGTGGCGTCTTGGTGCATTTTCACGACATATTTTTGCCATCTGACTATCCTCGCCATTGGCTGACGGAGCGTCGCGTGTTTTGGAATGAACAGTACCTGGTACAAGCCTGGCTGGCGCACAATCAACGCGCGAAGATCCGCTTTGCCAATCGCTATATGGCGGCGCGCCACCAAGATCTGTTGACCGAGGCTTTCCCGCACGAGGAACGTCAAGGTGGCGGCAGCTTGTGGGTACAGGTTTGAGACGGGCTTTGCTTGCGCGGACTATGCTATAATCCGCGCTGACAATTCGCCAAAGCGCGGAAGGACAGACAAATTGAGCCAGCTCATTCGCATCCAGGATATCGCCGCCTATGATGGGCGTGAGGTCACCGTGCGGGGCTGGGTCTACAGCCGCACCGGCAAGGGCCGCTTGCAATTCATCCTGCTGCGCGATGGCAGCGGGCAGGCGCAGTGCGTGGCGTTCAAACGTGAGATGCCGCCCGAAGATTTTGAGCTGGCGCGGGGCTTGACACAAGAGTCTGCCGTCATCATTCACGGCACAGTCCGGGCGGATGAGCGCGCGCCCGGCTTCCCCGGCGGCTATGAAATCGGCATCCGCTCGCTGGAAGTTGCGCAGCTGGCGCAGGAATACCCCATCAGCCCCAAAGAGCATGGTACCGAGTTCCTGATGAACCACCGTCACTTGTGGCTGCGCAGCAATCGGCAGTGGGCGATATTGCGGGTGCGCGCCACCATCATCAAAGCCATGCGCGACTGGCTGGATAACGAAGGCTTCTTGTTGGTCGATACGCCTATCATCACACCTGCGGCTGGCGAAGAGACCACAACCCTCTTTGAGCTCGACTACTTTGGCGAGGCGGCTTTCCTGGCGCAGACTGGGCAACTCTACAACGAAGCCAACATCGCCGCTTTTGGCAAGGTCTATTGTTTTGGTCCGACCTTCCGCGCCGAGAAATCAAAGACGCGCCGCCACTTGATCGAATTCTGGATGCTGGAGCCAGAGATCGCCTTCTGCTCGCTGGAAGAGCTGATGGACATCGAAGAGGGCATGGTAGCGTATGTGGTGGAGCAAGTCTTGGCGCAGCGCCAGCAAGAACTGGAAATCATCGGGCGCGACCTGGACAAGCTGCGCGCTATACAAAGGCCTTTCGCGCGCATCAGCTATGATGAAGCGGTCGAGCGCTTGCAGGCATTGCGCGGCCAGACTGATGACCCGGCGCGCCAAGCCGAGCTAGAAATCGCCTGGGGCGAAGATTTTGGCAGCCCGCATGAGACGGTGCTGGCGGGCTTATTCGACAAGCCGGTCTTTGTCTATCACTACCCCACCGCTGTGAAAGCCTTCTATATGACGCCAGTGGCGGGACGCCCCGAAGTCTGCCGCAGCGTTGATCTGCTCGCCCCTGAGGGCTATGGCGAGATCATCGGCGGCAGCGAGCGCATCCACGACCACGACCTGCTGGCAGCGAATATCGACAAGATGGGCTTGGGGCGCGAGGCCTATGCCTGGTACCTTGACCTGCGCAAGTTCGGCACCGTCCCGCACGCCGGCTTCGGCATCGGCATCGAGCGCACGGTTGCATGGATCTGTGGATTGAGCCATGTGCGCGAGACGATACCCTATGCCCGCCTGCTCAACCGCAAGTATCCTTAAACAGCAGGCAGCGCCGCCCGCAAAGCCTCAGCCAGGTTGCGCGCTTCGATTAACTCGATGCCGCTGGACAGCTCTGTCTTGCGCCGTAGCCTGGGCAGCAGCGCCCGTTTGAAGCCGATTTTCTGCGCTTCGGATAAGCGCGCCGCCAACTGACCGACCTGCCGCAGCTCGCCACCTAGCCCCACCTCGCCCACGACAGCCAGATCGGCAGGCAAGGGACGGTCGTGATAACTGGAGGCGATCGCCAATGCCAGCGCCAGGTCCGCGGCTGGCTCGGTGATTTTTAAGCCGCCGATGACATTGACGAAGATATCCTGCTCCCAGAGCTTCAATTTCAGGCGCTTGCTGAGCACGGCGCTGAGCAAGAGCAGGCGATTGCTGTCGAAGCCATTGGCGGTGCGACGCGGATTGCTGAAAGGCGACGGGCTTGTCAAGGCTTGCACTTCCACCAGCAGCGGGCGCGTGCCTTCCAGCGTGATAGCAATCGCCGAGCCAGAGACGGTGACCAGGCGCTCTTCGATGAAGGCTTCGGATGGATTGTGCACTTCGACCAAGCCGCTGCCGCGCATTTCAAATACGCCGATTTCGCTGGTCGCGCCGAAGCGGTTCTTGACGCCGCGCAGCAGTCGGTAATGCTGGAAAGGATCGCCCTCCAGGTAGAGCACCGCATCGACGATATGCTCCAGCACGCGCGGACCAGCGATGCTGCCGTCTTTGGTTACATGCCCCACCAGCATGATGCTGATGCCGCTGGACTTCGCCAGTTGCTGCAGCTCGCCCGCGCATTGCCGCACCTGGGCGGGCAAACCGGGCAGCGAATTGGAGTCGGCGTGGCGCGTCGTCTGGATAGAATCGACCACCAGCAAGCGCGGCCGCAGCTCCTGTGTCTGCGCGATGATATTCGCCAGGCCGGTCTCTGGCAGCAGGTATAGCGACTGCGCAGCCAAGCCGAGTCGGTCGGCGCGGCGTTTGAGCTGGCGGACGCTTTCTTCGCCACTGACATAAAGCGCCTTGTCGCCACTTTTCGCCATCGCTGCCGATAGCTGCAGGGCAAGTGTAGATTTGCCGATGCCGGGCTCGCCGCCCAGCAAGATTATGCTGCCCGGCACCAAGCCGCCGCCCAGCACGCGGTTGAACTCGGCGATGGGCAATTGGATGCGCGGCTCGGCGCTCGGGTCAATCTCAGCCAGGCGCTGGGGCTGCCTTTGCGAGGCAGGCGCGGCAATGGAAGCTGCCGAAGCGGTGGAGCGCTGCTCAACCACTTCTTGGAAAGTGTTGAATTCACCGCATTGCGGGCAGATTTTGAAGTAGCCAGCGCTACGCCGCCCGCACTGGCTGCAAATGTAGGTGGTTCGCTGCTTTGCCATTTTGCGCTAAGGAATGACGACTTGGTCACAAGCGGACAGGCTGCCCGCGGCGAAGAAGGCTTCTATGGGAGCGATATGGATTCAATATGACCTCCCAAACCGGCTATGCGCAAGTTGGCGCTACAAGATTGCCAGCCTGCCACAGACTGCGATGACGCTTATGCTGAATCAGTATAGTATGAATAGCCCTCTGCTGTCAGCTATGCGAAGGGTGATTTTTTTGAACACCACAGTTGTAACGATGTCGTAAGCATTCTGCGTCATGCTGTGATGAAATGCCTGCTCAGAAAGAGAGACGATATGCTCAAGCAAATGCCTCCGCGCGCTTTTTCCCTGCTTTGCTCCCTTGTCTTGATTGTCGCTGTCGGCAGCGGCTCCCTGCTGGCCCATGCCCAAGCCGATGACAACTGCGCGCCGCGCAACCTGCGCACCAGCAATTGGCGCACCGACTTCTGCAATCATATAGTCGACTACAACGAAATCCTGGTTGGCAACCCGACCAAAGATGGCATCCCGGCGCTCACCGACCCGCGCATGGAAACAATCGCGGATGCCAGCGCCTGGCTGGTCGATCGCTCACCGGTGATTGCGCTGGAGATTGAGGGCGATGCGCGCGCCTACCCGCTGGCGGTTCTGATGTGGCACGAAATCGCCAATGACCAGATCGGCGGCTTGCCCGTGGCGGTTACCTTCTGCCCCCTGTGCAATAGCGCCATCGCTTTCGACCGGCGCGTGGACGAGGCTGTCCTCGACTTCGGCGTGAGCGGCTTGCTGCGCAATAGCGACCTGGTCATGTACGACCGGCAGACCGAAAGTTGGTGGCAGCAATTGACTGGCGAAGGGCTGGCTGGGGACTATGCCGGCGTCTTGCTGGATATTGTGCCAGCGCAGGTGATTAGCTTTGGCGCTTTTGCCGAGCGGCATGCGGATGGGCTGGTGCTTTCGCGGGCAACGGGTTACGCCCGCCAATATGGCATGAATCCCTATCGCGGCTACGACAGCCGCACGAGCCGCCCCTTCTTGTTCGATGGCGAAATTGATACGCGCCTGCCCAGCCCAGTCGATCATGTGCTGGCAGCAATAATTGATGACACCGCAGTTGCCTATCCCTTCTCGATTCTGCGGGAAGCGGGCGTCATCAACGATGTCTTGGGGGAGATGCCGCTGGTGGCATTCTATCAAGGCGGCGTTGCCAGCGCCCTGGGCGATGCCGTCATCGACAATGCGCGCGACATCGGCACGGCAAGCCTGTATCACGCGCAGGTGGATGGACTGATACTGGAGTTCGCGCGGGGCGAGAGCGGCGGCTTCGTGGATGCGCAGACAGGCTCAAGCTGGAATGCCTTTGGCGAGGCGATTGATGGCGAACTGGCTGGCGCGCAACTGGAATGGATAAACGCCTTCCCGCATTTCTGGTTCGCCTGGGCGGCCTTTTATCCCGATACGTTGGTGTATGGGATGGATGGATGACGGCGCTTTTCACCCCCTCAACCCCCAGAGGGGGCTATAGCAGCTACAGAATCTGATCCAGGAACTCTTGCGTGCGCGGATGATGAGAGATTTCGTCGCTGAAGAAGTTCTCTGGCGGACCCTGCTCGACGATGCGCCCCATATCCATGAAGATGACGCGGTCGGCGACTTCCCGCGCGAATCCCATCTCGTGCGTAACCACCAACATCGTCATGCCGGTGCGCGCTAGCTCTTTCATAACATCCAGCACTTCTTTGATCATCTCAGGGTCTAGCGCCGAGGTCGGCTCGTCAAAGAGCATGATCTTCGGCTCCATAGCCAGGGCGCGGGCGATGGCGACGCGCTGCTGCTGGCCGCCGGAGAGTTGCCCGGGGTACTTATAGGCTTGCTCGGGGATGCCGACCCGCTCCAGCAATTCCATCGCCCGGTGTTCGGCTTTGTCGCGTGCCCAGTGCCGCACTTTCATCGGCGCAAGCGTGATATTGTCCATCACCGTCAAATGCGGGAAGAGGTTAAATTGCTGGAAGACCATGCCGGTCTCGCGGCGGATCTCGGCGATATTCTGCACATCGTGGCTTAACTCAATGCCATCGACGATGATTGTGCCATCCTGGTGCTCTTCCAGCCGATTGATGCAGCGGATGAAAGTGGACTTGCCCGAGCCAGAGGGTCCGATGATAACCAGCACTTCCTGCGGCATCACTTCTAGCGATATATTGCGCAAGACATGAAATTCGCCGAACCACTTGTTCATATCGCGGCAGATGATGATTGGGTCGTCGCCCGCCATGACTTGCTTGCTGTCCGCTTCCATTGTGTGCCTCCGCTTTGCTGATTGCGCGCGCTAGAGATATTCCGCTCGTACCGCGCCCGAGCCAGTCGCTTCTACCTTGCGGCTGATGTAGGACATAAGGTAGCTGAAGACAAAGAATATAATCGCGACATACAGGAAGGTCTCTTGACGCCGCTGCAAGTATTCGGGCTGCGCGACCACCCGTTGGGCGATGCCCAGGATCTCCGCCAAGCCCACGATGTAGACCAGCGAGGTGTCTTTGAAGAGCGAGATAAATTGCCCGACCAGCGCCGGGATGACCGCCCGCAGCGCCTGTGGCAGCAAGATATGCAGGGTCGTCTGCCAGGTGGACAAGCCAATCGCCTGCGCCGCTTCCATCTGCCCGCGCCCGATGGACTGCAAGCCACCGCGCACATTTTCCGCCAGGTAGGCCGCGCTGAACATGGTGATGCCCACCCAGGCGCGCACCGCCCCTTCGATTGTCGCCAAGGTGGGGTCAATCAGCGGCACCAGCAACGTCGCCATGAAGAGCACCGTGATGAGTGGTACACCGCGCACCGCTTCAATGTAGAGGATGCAAGCTGTCTTGACGACCGGCAAAGAGCTGCGCCGCCCCAGCGCCAAAGCCACGCCGATAGGGAAGGATGCGCCCACGCCCAATATCGTCAGCTGCATGGTCAGCATCAAGCCGCCCCACAGCCGCTTGTCCGATAAAGGCAGCAGGTCAGCCGCGGAGGTTTGCAGTATGCCCTGCGCTTCCAGCCCGGTGACCAGGCTCGGCACGAGCACGAGCGCCGCCAGCCAAAGCAGAAAGACAAGCGCCAAGCCCAACTGCGGGGAGCTGCCCAGCCCCCTCAGCAAGCCGCCGGCTGGCCGCTTGCGACTCTTGTACGCGCCTTGTCCAAGCTCGCCGCGTCTGAATTCATAAGCGCCCACCGCCAGCCAAACAATGAAGAGCGCGCTTGATGCGCGGTCCAGCAATGTCCAGGTTTGCAACCACAGGAAGGTCAAGAGCAGCAAGCCAATGATGATGCGGTTGGAGTTCCACTGCAGCGCGCCGCCGAAGAACATCCAGCCCATCCAAAGCGCAAATGCCAGCGCCGCCAGCAAACTCGCCATGCCCTCGCCAGCCAGCGTGTTTGTATCAAGAACTGTAAAAAAGATAGCCAGCCAGCCGAGCAGATAACCAGCGCGCTTAACTGACAGGGGCAGATGGCTGCGCAGCAACTCGCCGAGATGCCCCGCCAGCAAGCCCAGCGCCACCAGCCCCAGCCATAGCCCCAAAGACGAAAGCGGTTCTGTCACCCAGCCGGGCCAGACCAGGTTGATGATATGCCCGCCGAGCAGTGGCAAAAAGAAGCCGCCCGCCAGCAGCGCCGCCCCCGCCAAGCCGCCGCGGTACAGCAAGCCGATAAAGCGCATCGCCAGCAGCCACAGCAAACCCGCCAAGCCGCCGCCCAGCGCCGCGCCAGACAAACCGCCCACGCCCGATGCCATCACATACATCACAAGCGGGAAAGCCGCCCAGCTATACAGCAGCGGCCGATTCAAAGAGCCTTCCGCGTCTTCGCCCGGGTAATTGCGGATGAGCCAGGCTTCGCAGCGCCGCGCCAGTTCGACGAGGCCAAATGCCGCCGCCAACTGCAACGCGACGCGGGCGACTTCCGAAAGGCCGCCGCCAGCCACTATCGCGAAGTAAGCCAGCAAGACCAAGAGCGGCGCTAGCGCCCAAGCCAACACAACCAGCCGATTTAGGGGCTCGTCAAATGCGCTCTGTTTGCCGAGCAGATGCGCCATGATGCGCCCAAATACAAAGCCCCAGACGACCGTGATGAAGAAGGGCAGCAGCGCCTCGACCTGCCGAAAGAATGAGGGGATAAAATGGATGAGGAAGGTCGGGAAATCACGCAAGCCGCGGAATTGATTGTCAATCAGCGCCACATAGGGGATGTTGCTGCCGTCAACCTGCGGGCGCGCTGCCGTTACCACCAGCGCATCGTCATTGACGCGCACATAACGCGATTCAGTGGGGCTGAGCGTGCGCTCGATGATGGGATGAATGCCGTAAGCAGCCAGGATGGCGCTGCCCCTGTGCCCCTCGGCGGCATTTTTGCTGAAGATGTACCAGCCGTCGCGCGGGATGGTGAATGTAACCTGGTCGCCTGCAGCGCTCAGCACGCCGTCCGCCAGCGTCTCCAGACTGCGCGCGTCGCGGATGGCGACCTGCATGGGCGTTTGCCCCAGCTGATAAAGCTCCAGCACGGATTGTGGCGTCAGCAGGCGCACGAACATGTCACGCAAGAAGGCGGCTTCGCGCGCTGACGGATTGATCAGTTTTTCTTCATCATCGCGCTGGGCGGGTTTGCCGATGAGGTCTTCGGACAAATGCAGGACCAAAAGCTCACCCAGCTCTTCCAGTTGCTCGCTGGCGAGCGTGGCGCTGGTCAAGGCGGCGAAACTGTCATGCAAATAGATGGGCAGCGCGCGGCTCACCGACAGATTCCTGATGCCGTCCTCCAGTGGCACGGCTGCGTCCAGGATGGCATCGACGTTTGGCTCGGTTGTACGGGCTGCCTCTTTGAGCCTGACCAGCCACCAGCGCAATTTTTCGATTGCCACATCGCCCTGGGTCAGCTCCGCGCCCATGCCAGCCACGAACTTGTGGGTCGAAGCCAGCATGTCGTTGGTGCGCATGAAGGTGCGGATATTGAGACGGGTGCGTTCTTCCAGCGTCTCGGTCAGCTCGCGACTTAGCATGCTGTCGAAGGTCTCGCCAACCGCATGCTGCTGTTCGATGCGGTTATTAGCGGCATTCGCCAAGGCATTGGTCCCCCGGTCGGAGAAGCCAGACAAGTCACGTAGGGTTTCTATATCGGCAACTTCGTCCAGCGCCAGGCTGACGGACACGGTTTCACCGGCCGCGGCGATGAAAGCCAGGCTGCGCTGGGGCGTCAATGTGGAGGCGCGGTCAATGATATCCACATTGCCCGCCGTAAAGTAGGATTTGGGCTGGCTGACGCCCCCGTCAATGAGCGGCGGCAATATCGACACCGCCACAATGACCGTCAGAGCCAGCGGCGTCAGCAAGCGCGCAGCCACCTGCCCCCAAGCCGCCAGGCTGATGCCAGTCAAAAAAGCCGCCAGCAGCACGACAATTGCCAGCCGCCATTCGTAGATACTCTCGAAGGATTCCATCATCAGCAGGCGCTGGTTGTTGATGATGGCAAACCAGTTGCCGCTTCTCACCGTCCAACCGAGGAAGCTGACCGTCAGCGCCACAATCAACAGCGCAACCAGCACGCTGACGATGGTATCACTCGGCGAGCCGAAGAGGTTTTGACGCAGCCAGCCGAGGATCCCCACTTCGGCGCGAGACGGCGGCTGTGGCGGCTCCTCGGCATGGAAGATAATAGTCTTGCTGGCGTCAACTGTAGGGTCTGTCATCGTCTACCTCGAAACAATTTCGAAGCGCTGATTGACCAGGTTCATCACCAAAGAAATCGCCAGGCTGATAACGAGGTAGGCCAGCAGCACCATCAAGATGCCGGTCACGGATTGCCCGCTCTGGTTGATGATGGTGTTCGTCACCTGGAAGATATCCGTATACGATACGGCGATCGCCAGGCTGGAGTTCTTCGACAGGTTCAGGTACTGGTTGCCTAGCGGCGGGATGATGACGCGCAATGCCTGGGGCAGCACGATGCGCCGCAGCATGTCGCCTTGTGAAATGCCCAAAGCCCGCGATGCTTCCAGCTGGCCTTTGGGCACGGCTTGGATGCCAGCGCGCACGATCTCGGCGATGAAGGCGGAGGTATAGATGACCAAGCCCAAGAAAACCGCCAGGTAGGCCGGCGAGATTTCGATGCCGGTTTCGACATTGCGACCGCGGCGGTCCAGCGTGGGCGGACGGTAGAGCAGGGGCTGGCGAGTATATTCCAGTTCCTGATCGATCGTCAGCAGCCCGGACTCAAAAGCGTCATCGTACTCCATATCAACGATGGCATCGTGGTCTTCGTTATAGACCTGGATGACTGAGGGCGTCGGCAGCATGCCAACGATCAGCCAGCCCAACAGCGTAAAACCGGCCACGCTAATCACAATGGCGCTGGTGCGCGGAGTAGGCCGCCCGGTCGAATCGGTGATGAAGTGGAGGTAACGCCAAAGCGCCGCCGCCACGAGGATGCCAATCACCACAAAGACCATCCACACGCCAAACAGCGCTGATGGAAGCAGCTCGAAGAGAGCCACGCCCTTGATGCTGATGTAGATGGCGGGCAGCAACTCGACCGGTGTGCCGCTGCTGACCAGTTCGATGCCCAGCAGATTGACCAGGATGATGATGGCGACGCCGCCTTCGCGCGCCAATATGCGCCAGGATTTGCGCCGCAAGCTGCCGCTGAGACGCCAAATGCCAACCAAAACGACCAGCGAAAGGGCATATTGCAGCAGGGGCAGCGAGCGTATGCCTTCTTGTGGCAGCTCGATCGATTCTTGCTGCGGCGGCAGGGCGAAAAGAACCACAAAATACCAGGTGAATATCTGCAAGAGCACCGGCGTATTGCGCAGCACTTCGACATAAACGCGCGAGATGCTGCGCACCAGGAAGTTGTTATTCAGCAGCAGCACGCCCACCAACATGCCCAGGATGGTCGTCGCCACCAGCCCCACTGACACAACGCGCAGGGTATTGATAAAGCCGACGCGAAAGGCGTCAACATAGCGGTCGTTGGAGGAATAACTGCCCGAGTCAGCGATATTGAAGCCGGCGCGGTTTTGGAGAAATTCAAAATTGGGGCTTTGGTTGGTCGCGTCCAAAGCGGAATTGATGCGCAGAGCCAGGTCGTTGAATACGATGACCACGACCAGGACAAACACGATCTGGGCGATGCCTTGCAAGATGCGCCCGTCGCGCAAGAGCGCAGGCAAGATCTTGACGCCTTGTGGGGGGGGTACATTTTCCATCGGCGCACTCAGACCAGTATGCTGCGTGGGCAGAGATTAACCAGATTGGCTGGACATTTCGCAGCGCTTCGCCAGCCCCAACAAGCACAAACAAAACCAGAAACTTCACTTAAGAAAATAAAGCTGTCACAGGGGCATATCGCTGGAAAGGCGACATGCCCCGTGGTCAAACTTGACGAAAACCGTTTCGATCTAACGGAAGGGAGAGGCGTAGAGCAAGCCGCCGTCCGTCCACAGCGCGTTGACGCCACGATCCAAACCAAAGATCGTGTCCTTGCCCAGGTGGCGCTCGAAGACCTCGCCATAATTGCCGATTTGGCTGATGACATCAACCATAAAGCCATCGTTGATGCCGAAGTATTCGCCGGCGACATTATCGCCCAAGCCCAGCAAGCGCCCGATGCCAGCATCTTCGCTGTCCATGTAATCGCCGACGTTCATGCTGTTGATGCCCAGCTCTTCGGCAGTCATCATGCCCCAGACCGTCCAGCGGACGATATCAGCGAAGGTCGCGTCGCTCTGCGGGCTGACCGGCCCAAGCGGCTCCTTGCTGATTACTTCGGGCAGGATCAGATGCGCGGCGGGATCGGTAGAAGTCGCCTTGCGAGAGACGAGGCTGCTCACATCGCTGGTGAAGGCATCGCAAGCGCCCGCTTCATAGGCATCCATGATCGCGTCGAAATCCTGGAAAGTGCTCAGTTCCCAATCGGCGCCCAAGGCGTTCTCCGTGTCGGTGATGTTGAGCTCGGTGGTCGTGCCGGCCGTGGCACACATGGTGATGCTCTCTTCGCCGAGTTCAGCAAGGTTGGTGATGCCGAGATCAACCTTGACCATAATGCCCTGCCCGTCATAAAAGGTGGTGGGGCCGAAAGTGGCACCCCATTCAGTATCGCGGCTGAGCGTCCAGGTGGTGTTGCGGACGAGCAAGTCAATCTCGCCGCCCGCCATCGCCGTCGGTCGTTCCGCAGCCGTCAAGGGGCGGAAGCCCACAGCGTCCGCATCGCCCAGCACAGCGGCAGCCACAGCGCGGCAGAAATCGACATCAAAGCCAACAAAGTCGCCGGCATCGTTCTGCGTGCCAAAGCCCGGCAGCACTGTGTTGACACCACAGAGCAGTTCGCCGCGTTCCATGATGCGCTCAACGATGTGCCCATCGTCTTGCGCCATAGCCAGCCCGCTGCCCAGCGCCAGCAAGCTGATGACGACAAGCGCGAATACAATATAGCGTTTCATTCCTTCACTCTCCTTTAGCTGTTGATAATGTACGAACCGAGCCAGATGAATCCATGCACAGCTCACAACTCCATTATAGCCAGAATCAGTCTATAGTTGTCAAGCGATTCAAAAAAAGACCGGACTGACAAGACATGGCTGTCAGAACGGTCTCTGTGCTGTGTCCTGCCGCTTGTGTTTAGCTGGCGGCCATCTCTACATCGGCGGGGCGGATTTTCTCCAAGGCTGCGCCTATCGCGGCGCGGATTTCACCCGGCTCGGCATGGCGTCCGACTTCTTTCTTGCAAAAGACGCGCTCGCCATTGACCCAAACATCAAATACGCCGCCGCTGCCCGGCACCAATTTCCAGCTGCTGATGTAATACTCGATCTCGCGCTCGTTCAAGATTTCGTCCGTCAAACTGACGGCTTGGGGTTGGTGCCCTCAAGCGGCGCAGTATTCGACGACGATGTCCATGATCCCATTTTGCATGACACACTCTCCTTCATAGCAACTCGTTTCTTTCGACACTTTGAATGTAGCACAGTGTGGCTGGATTTACAAGCGCGGAGGGCAAAGTGAGCGCCGAGCCGATTGTCTACCCTGCAGTCCTATACTAAAATTAGTTTCTTGACTTATTTTCCAGAAAGGGCTTGTATATGAAGCTGAAGTCGCATTGGCTATTACCCATCCCTGCGCTTCGCTGCTGCCTGGCGCTTGCGCTGCTGTTCATCACCAGCATATCCGCGCTGGCGCAGTTTGATACGCTGTCTGACGAGGATCGGTGCTTCTTGGGGCAGACCGAGTTTTGTCCTGGCGCGCCGGAAGCGGAAGAGGAAACTGAGGAAAAAGCTGAGAATCAGGAAAGCGCCGAAAAAGAAACCGTCAGCGTTGAGCGCGAGCTCAGGTCAAATTGCCCCGACCTCCTCGCCGGTGTGGTTGTCTCCGGCTATAGTGCACAGACATTCTGCCAGATCGTGAGCGTTGCCGGCCTCGGGCGGATTGATGAACTCCCCGATGACATTATCATCGCCGTCGATGTTTGGGGTTTTGTACCGCCAGGCGTCGAAGTTTGCTTCCTGCAAAATGGCAGCCTGGCGTTCCTCGACGCTGATTACTCGCCACGCGAATTGCGCGATATGGAAGCCTACCAGCGCGATGGCATGACCTGCGGCACGATCAACAAGCATGGCACAGTCGTACTGTTTGCTGCTTCTCAGCCGAGCAGCGAAGACGTCGCGGTGGGAGATTGCCAGATTAAGGTGACGGGCTCGCTCTACTTGCGTGCGGAACCAGCCGGCGAGATCCTCGATATTGTCTGGCTCCATTCGGAAGTGCCGGTACTGGCAACGAATGGCAAGTGGTTCAAGGTCACATTTGAAGGGCAGACCGGCTACGTCACCCGCAGATACCACCGGGTTCTGCGTGGCAACTGCGGCTAAGCCTGCCCTGCGCGATACCCCGCCCGGTCGCTGCCAGGCGGGGCTAGCATTGTAATTTGAATCAGACCACGATATTCACTTTCGGGTCTGTGCCATTGCGGCCCGGGATATAGACGACGCGGCGCGGCGCATTTCCGGCCAGGCTGCGCTGGGCGGCTGCGCTGGCTAAAGCCAGTTGCTCCGCCTGCGCCCGTTCAATATCCACCGCGACATGAATGGTTTGGCGCGGCTTGCCATTAATCATCACCACCAGGTCGACAACGTCTTCCCGCGCCAGCTCGGCATCATATTGGGGCCAGGCTTGGGTGTGCACGCTGTATTCCCAGCCCAGCTGCGACCATAACTCCTCAGCCAGGTGCGGGGCAAAGGGCGCCAGCAGGCGGATGGCGGCATTGATGACCTCGCGCCAGGTTTCCGCGCCGATATGCTGCTGCCGCAGGGCGTCTTTCAGCGCATTTTTGAACTTCATCTGTTCGGCGATGGCGGTGTTGAAGCTGAAGTTTTCCAAGCCGCGGTCGACCACAGCGATGCACTGATGCAGCTTGCGGGCGATATCGCGCTCGGCCGCCGCATCGCCAGCGCAGTCAGGCGCGCCAGCCAGGGCGATATCCCAGATGTCATGCAGCCAGCCCTGCGGACCCTTGATGTTGTTCTCGTTCCAGGGGCCGCCCTTCTGCCAGTCGAAATTGAACATCAGGTAGCAGCGCACCACATCCGCGCCAAAACGCCTGACCAATTCGTCGGGATTAACCACATTGCCCTTGCTCTTGGACATGCGCTGGATTTCCAGGTGCTGGCGCAGTTGGTTGATGTTGTTCGCGCCCGGTATATCGGGGATGATGATCTCGGCATCGGGCGCGACTTCGACAAAGTGAATGATGCCGGCCATTTCAACCTGCAAGGTGGCTTCCACGCGGTTGACCAGCTCGCCAAAGATGCCATCAAAGCCATCTGGCACGGCATTCCAATCGACCACTTCGACCCGCTGCGCCAGCATGTGTTCGCCGTCGCGCCTGCCGCTGCACAAGACAAAATCGCCCTGGCGCTCGCCACCCAGCACTTGCCCCTGGTTACGTAGCAAGGTCATGGGTTCGTCAAATGCGCCGGCTGGGTCGCGGCCATTTCGGCGCATGGCGGCGGCGGCTTCGTCATAGATGCCGATATCACGCAGCGCCTTGTTGAAGAAGCGCGTATACAGCAGGTGCATCACCGCGTGTTCCGCGCCACCCGTATACACATCGACCGGCAGCCAATAAGCGGCTTCTTCAGCATCAAAAGGCGCGTCATCTTTATGCGGCGACAGATAGCGCAACTGATACCAGCTCGAGCACATGAAGGTATCCAACGTGTCGGTTTCGCGTCGCGTGTTCTCGTCGACTTTGAAGAATGGCTCGTGATAGGTCAGCGGGCTGCGCCCCGTCGGCACAAAGTCGACATCGCTGGGCAGCTCGACCGGCAGCTCCGCATCGGGCACGGGCAGGATGTCATCGCCAGAATAGAGCATGGGGATGGGGCAGCCCCAATAGCGCTGACGGCTGATGAGCCAATCGTGCAGGCGATAGTTGACCGATTCTTGCCCCTTGCCGGTCGCTTCCAGCCAGTCGATAACGCGGTTGATAGCTGGGTTGGCGCGCCCCTTGGCGCTGTCGCTGAGGCTGCCGTCCATGGCGTCGGAATTGACCATCGCGCCGGTACCTGAGTAGGCTTCGCGCATGGCGGCGCTTGTGAGCGGCTCGTCCATGTCTTCGGGCTGGATGACGACTCGGATGGGCAGGTCGTAGGCGCGGGCGAATTCAAAGTCGCGCTGGTCGTGAGCGGGCACCGCCATAATCGCGCCGGTGCCATAGGTAACCATAACATAATCGGCGATCCAAATGGGGATGCGCTCGTCATTGACCGGGTTGATGGCGTAGGCACCAGTGAAGACGCCGGTCTTCTCCCGATGTTCCATCATGCGCTCGACTTCGGTCTCGGCGGCGATCTCGTCGATGTAATGCTCGACCGCGGCGCGCTGTTCCGACGTGGTAATGATATCGACCAGCTCATGCTCGGGTGCCAGCACCATGAAGGTCGCGCCCCAGAGCGTATCCGGGCGGGTGGTATAAATCTCGATGGAGTGTTCCCCGACGGCGGTATAGAAGGTCGCGCGCGCGCCTTCGCTGCGACCGATCCAGTTGGTCTGCATGATTTTGATGGGATTGGGCCAATCCATGCCAGCGAAGCTCAGCAGCTCATCGGCGTATTTTGTGATAGCGAAGAACCACTGCTCCATCATCTTGTGCACGACTGGCTGCCCGGTGCGCTCGTCCTTGCCATCGATGACTTGCTCGTTTGCCAGCACGGTCTGCATTGATTCCGACCAGTTGACCAGCGCCGAGCCGCGATAAGCCAAGCCATGTTCGTAGAACTTCTTGAAGAACCACTCCGACCATTTGTAATACTCAGGCGTGCAGGAGATGGCTTCGCGTTGCCAGTCGAACATCGCGCCCATGCTGCGCATCTGCTCACGCATGTGTTCGATGTTGGCGTAGGTCCACTTCCAGGGGTGGATGTTGCGTGCGATGGCGGCATTTTCAGCGGGCAGCCCAAAAGCATCGAAACCCATGGGGAAGAGCACATTGTAGCCACGCATGCGCATCCAGCGGGCGCGGGCGTCCGAGGGCGTCATGGCGAACCAGTGTCCGATATGCAATTCGCCGGATGGATACGGCAGCATGGTCATGGCGTAGTGCTTGGGTTTGCTCCAGTCGACGCGGGCGCGGTAGAGCTGGCTTTCTTCCCACTTGCGCTGCCATTTGACTTCGATTTCGTGTGGTTGATAAGTTTTGGACATCGCTTCTCTCTATTCCTCTTGCAGCTTATATGGACAGTCGGGCAGCGCTAGCTCGCTATGGCTTGCTGCTCAGGTGAATTGCCTGGTTGTATGGAGAGGGAAGGGGCAGGGGCGCGGAGCCTAGATAAGGAAAGAGCGGGCCACCCCGAAACCCGTTAAAACTTTGCTTTCCATGTCGGCTTGCCTCCGGCGCATTGACGGGCAATGTAACATAGGCGGCGCGGCTTTGTAAAGGGGCTTGTTACGGATTGCCTTGTGTAATCATAAGCAATTATTTGCAAATCAATAAAACTGTAGGTAGTGGTGGCGCGATAAGTGATATGAGATGAAAATGCTCCCTATGATACAA
>VXNO01000072.1 GCA_009840575.1 Chloroflexota bacterium
ACATCATTGAATACAATCGCGAGGTCGCATCACTTACCAAGTGACCACTACCCAACGCTTTACTGCTGTAGCAAGTAGTTTTTGACGCGATTGCCCTGCACAAGCCCCGCCAGCCCCCATAGCTGATTCATCGACTCCGCTGTGATTCGCGCGGCTTGCAAGTCATCGTTCATGGCATTGAGGCGCGCGCTGAATGGCTCGGGCGTGACAGGTCCATCGTATTCCAGTTGCGCCAGCTTTTGCATAAATTCGCGCAGGGGCAGCACGCCGGTTTCCAGCGGCAGGCGGCGGTCGTTGTCGATGTATTCGTGCATCTGCAAGCCGCGCGGCGCATCGTTGACATGCACATTGACGATGTCGGCGTTGCTGATACTGTCCAGGTCATCCACCGCCCCGCCCGATGTGTACAAGTGCCAGGCATCCAGCAGCAAGCCAACATTGTCTGTGCCGAGCGCCGCCGTCAATTCCAACATGCCAGCCATATCGTAGATGAAAACGTGTTTGTGCGCCGGGCGCAACGTCTGCGGACCGAGGAATTCGATGCCAAAGCGGATGCCATGCTCAGCCAGGGCCGCGGCAATGGGCTGGAAGCGCGATATATGCCAGGCATAGTTCTCGTCAAAAGCGCGCGTATCAGACGAAGACGGGCACCAGGTCGAAGTGCGGTCCGCGCCCAGCTCGGCAGCCAGGGCAGCATAACGCGGCAGCTTTTCCAGGTCGGCTTGCCAATCGGTTTCATCGCCCTGCCAGCGGACGGGCAAACCCCAAGCGCCATAGCGGATTCCAGCCTCGTCAAAAAGCGCCTTGACGCCTTCGACGCCGCTTGCTTCCGCCAATTGCGCCGCTTGCTCAATGCTGAAGTCCAGCCCGCCAAAGCCGCTACGTGCTGCCAGAGCGACGCTATCCGCCAGCGACAAGCCGCGTATGCCGATCGCGCCCGGGCTCAGTGTCTTGTACATGAGAAAAGCCTTTCTGTGCCTGCCGGTTTGGGATTAGGAGCATAGTATCACAAAAGCCTCGCCCCTACGCAAAACTTCTGCCTCAGTAAGGGCAAGGCGATTCCAGTCATCCTGCGCTAGAATAGCCGCATGACCGCCACAGACAGAGCAGCGCTCAAACAGCAAGCCGGCGCATTCGCCGCCGATCTCGTGCAATCGGGCATGATAGTCGGGCTGGGCACCGGCAGCACCGCCATTCATGCCACGCGCCGCATCGCCCAGCGCTTGCGAAATGGCGAGCTGCGCAACATCCGCGCCATGCCCACTTCACGCGCGACCGAAGCCGCCGCCAGTGAGCTGCGCATCCCGCTGGTGAGCTTCGCGGATACCCAGCGCATCGACATGACGATTGATGGCGCGGACGAAGTTGACCCAGGGCTGAACTTAATCAAAGGCGGGGGCGGGGCTTTGCTGCGGGAGAAGATCGTGGCGCAATCCAGCGATCGATTCGTCATTGTGGTTGATGATTCGAAGCTGTCGTCGCGGTTGGGCAGCCGCTTCGCTGTGCCCGTCGAGGTGGTCGAGTTTGGCTGGCAGGCGCAGGCTCGCTACTTGGAAGCGCTGGGGGCGAAGGTCAGCTTGCGCCTGGATGACAGCCAACGTTATCGCACCGACCAAGGCAATTTCATCCTGGATTGCGACTTTGGTCCCATTGCTGATGTCGCTGCGCTGGCTTTGAAAATGGAGGCGCGCGCCGGCATCGTCGAGCACGGCTTGTTTCTCGGCATGGCGCAGCAGGTTGTGGTGGCGAGCCCGGCCGACATCCGCACCCTGCCCGCGACATCAAAATGAGGCAGTTGCTTCAAAGTTTTAACCACCGAGCGCGCCTCTTTCAGTGCGAAGATAGGAAAGGCGCTGTCCGTCAACGCAGCGCAAAGTCTATGATTTTTTCTCGGCGCACTCAAAATATCTCGGTGTACTCGGTGGTAAAGTATGGGCAGCTTCTCTCTTGCAGGAGATTTAATTTTGAAGCGATTGCCCTGCACAAAATGTATTGGAGAATACAATGACTGAACATTACCTGGACGACAGCATCACCCAACCCTTTTGGGATAATTCCGTTACGCCGCGGCTGACCATCGCGCCCGGCGATACAGTCGTCATCGAATGCGCCGAGCCAGTCGGACAGCTTAGCCCCGCTTCCACAGACGATGACTTAGCCAACATCGATTTCAGCCTGGTGCACGCGCTGACCGGCTCCATCGCCATTGACGGCGCGCAGGCCGACGATACGCTGGAAGTCGAGATTTTGGACATGCAGCACAAAGGCTGGGGCTGGACGGGGCATATCCCCGGCTTCGGCTTGCTGCAAGAAGACTTTGACTTCGCCTACATTCACCATTGGCAGCTTGCGGGCGAGCAATGTCACTTTGGAGTCGGCGATATCGTACTGCCTTTTGAGCCATTCCCCGGCTGTGTGGGCGTGGCGCCGGCGGAACCCGGGCGGCTTAACACCGTCCCGCCGCGGCAAAATGGCGGCAATGTCGATATCCGCGATCTGGTTGTGGGCAGTGTCTTTTGGTTGCCTGTGCTGGCGGATAGCGCGCTTTTCTCCACAGGTGATTGCCATGCCGCGCAGGGGCAGGGCGAGGTCAGCGGCACCGGCATTGAATCGCCCATGACCGTGACCATGCGTTTCAACCTGCGGCGTGATTTGGCTGTGCGCGAATTGCAGCTGCAGCGCCCCAGTCCCATGACCAAAACCGACAGCGCCGGCTGGCACATCACCACCGCGCATGGTCCCGACTTGATGCAAAACGCCAAAAATGCCGTGCGCTACATGATCGAATGGCTGGTACAAAATCGCAGCCTGAGCGAAAGCCAAGCCTACTGCCTGTGCAGCGTGGCTGGCGACCTAAAAATTAGCGAAATCGTCGATGCGCCCAACTGGATCGTCAGCTTCCACATGCCGCTGAGCATCTTTGCCTAGCGCGGGAGGGTTCTTTGGCTACCCTCTCCGTCTCGACGGGGAGGGGCTGGAGGAGGGGTGACATGCCCAAGCGCGAAATCTCGATAGCTTTCCAGACTGACAAACGCGCAGCCGACTATATCGCGTTGGCGAAGCTGGTTAATGACTACGCCTTTGACGCCGTCACCGTTTATTGCGATGCGCCTTATCAGCCCAGTTTCGGTCCGCTGCTGCTGATGGCGCCGCATATCGAGCGGGCGCGCATCGGCCCCGCTGGCATCCCGCCATCACGCATGCACCCGCTGGATATCGCGGCGGGGACGGCGCTGCTGGCGGACGTCGCGCGGGCGGGAACATACCTGGGGCTGGTGCGCGGCGGCTGGCTGGCTGACCATGGCATCCGCGAGCTAAAGCCGCCCTTGGCTGCCATGCGCGAAAGCATCACCATCATCCGCAAGCTGCTGGCGGGCGAATCAGCCGGTATGAAGGGGCGCGTCTTCCAAATCGCCGAGCATGCGCGCGCCCCTTACCCACTGCCCGGGGGGCGCATCCCGCTGCAAATTGGCACCTGGGGAAAGATGATGGCGGCGCTAGCGGGCGAACTGGCGGACGAAGTTAAAATCGGCGGCTCGGCGAATCCAGCGCTCATCCCCTGGATGGCTGAGCAAATCGCCCAAGGTGAAGCCCGTGCCAAGCGACCGCCCGGCACAGTCAAGATCGTCATTGGCGCGGTATCGGTGGTGGACGACGACCGCGACGCAGCGCGATTTGCCGCCAGGAAAGCCGTCGCGCTCTACCTGCCCATTGTTTCGCAGCTAGACCCGACCAACCCCCCTCAGTCCCCCCATCAGGATGGGGGGAAGCTCAGCTTGCGGGAAGGCGAGGGAAGCCCAGAGCCAGAGCTGCTGGAGCGCATCGCGGCGCTGGTGGCAGCGGGCGATTCAGATGGCGCGGCGCGGCTTGTCCCAGATGATATTCTGGATCGTTTTGCCTTTGCCGGCAATGCGGCCGACATCATCCAGCAATGCGAGCGCCTCTTTGACGCGGGCGCGCAGCGGATTGAGCTAGGCACGCCACATGGAGTCGCGGACTCCACCCACGGCATCCGGCTCATCGGCGGGCGGGTGTTGCCGGCCCTGGCTTCGTACTTTATGTGATAAGTGACTTAAAGACTTCAATCGCCTGAGACAGAGTGCCACCCCAGGGCGACAGCCAGTCATGTACTCTGGTGGGCGAGACGCTGAGCCAAGCCGTGTCCCTAGCGTCCGCTCCGCCATGTTGACCGCCCAATCCTGGTACATTGCCCCAGTTGCGCATTATTGTTTCTTTGGGCAGCACCCAGCAATGCGCATCAAACGGACTAAGCCCCAAACAAATGGCTACATCATAATTCTGATCCCTGAACTGCTGGAACTTGTATATTCCGCTTTTCCAAAGCGTTGAGAATTTCACTTCGACTCTAACATTTTCGATAATCCTGTCTGCTTTGCTGTCTGGAGATTTACAGACCTTGAAACCCTTTGCATCGAAATATCCCTCTACTATTTTCTCCGCTATGCTGCCTTTTGTACGAGAGGGGATGCCCAGCTTCAGCCAGCCAAAAGGGCTATCCCACCCACTGCTCAAAATCTTCTTTATCGGGCTTTAGTTCAGTGGCAATCTCAGCGAGCAACATCACTTCATGATCGAGCACCCTAGAATCGCTCACTAGAATAGTCTCCCGGAATTATCCAGCCGCTGCTTGGTAATCTCTATCGCCTCAGGGTTATTGTCACATAGCCAGTAGCGGCGGCCGAGGTTGGCGGCCGCCACACCCGTTGTGCCGCTGCCAGCAAAGAAATCCACCACCAGGTCATTCGGGTTGCTATGCGCTTTGATTATCCGCTCGAGGATGCCCAAAGGCTTCTGCGACGGATAGCCGGTCTTCTCTTTGCCATTGGTCGGTACGATGGTATGCCACCAGACATCGGTAGGCGTCTTGCCGCGCGCCGCTTTTTCTTTGCCGACCAGCCCGGGAGCCATATAGGGGATTCGGTCTATCTCATCGTAATTGAAGATATAGTCTTTTGGATTCTTCGCGTACCAGAAGATCGTATCGTGCTTGGCGGGCCAGCGCCGCTTTGAGCGCCCGCCGAAATCATAAGCCCAGATGATTTCGTTGATGAACGATGCCCGCCCAAAAATATCGTCCAGCAAGACCTTGCAGTAATGCGCCTCACGATAATCAATGTGAAAAAACAGCGAGCCATCATCGGTCAAGATGCGTCTGGCTTCTTGCAGGCGCGGCGCAAGGAAAGCTAGAAAGTCATCAAACTTGTCGGCATGTTCGCGGGTCGAGACTTCTATGCTGCGATAGCGCTCTCCGCCGAAACCAACGCGGTCGCCTTGGTCATCTCGAATGGCGCGAATCTGCTTTTTCGTCCGCTTTGCGCCGGTATTGAAGGGCGGGTCGATATAGATGAGCCTGGCGCATTCACTCGGCAACGCCCGCAGCGCCGGCAGGTTATCCGACAGTACAATTTGGTCTACTCCCCTTGCCTCCCCCATATCAATGGGGGGAGGGTTTTGCCGAGCATTCATATAGACGTAAGATCCCTATTGAGTTGCGATTCCGCCTGCTTGTAGCTCCCCTCCCTGATGCTTCGGGGAGGGGCCGGGGTGGGGTAGTCCCTAGCCTTTCACCGCGCCGAAGGTCAAGCCGCGCACGATGAAGCGCTGCACCATCAGCGACAGCAGCACCGGCACGGACACCGCGATGATCATGCGCGTCGTCACGAAGCCGAAGTCGATGCCGCGCACAGTGTCGCTGCCAGCCACCAACATCGGGTAAGGCTTCCAATCGCGGTTGGCGAGCACGCTGGCGAACAAGAACTCGTTCCAGGCGAAGGCAAAGCAGATTAAGGTCGAGGCGACCAGCGCCGGGCGCGCCAGGGGCAAGGCTATCGCCCAGAAGGTCGTGAACTCGCTCGCGCCATCGACCAGCGCCGCCTCGCGCATTTCCGGCGGCAGGTCGGCGAAATAATCGCGCATGATCAACACCGCGAAAGGCAAGGTAAAAGTGGCGTTGACGATGACCATGCCCGGCAAAGTATCCAGCAGCTTTAAATCACGGAACATCAAGACAAAGGGAATCAACGTAGCGACCGGTGGCAAGAAGCGCTGCGACAAGAACCACGACACCAGGTTGCGGTTGCCGACGCCATATTTGAAGCGCGCCAGCCCATAGCCAGCCAACGTGCCCAGGCTGGTCGCCACCAACGTCGCGCCCAGTGAAATCAAGCTGCTGTTGCGCAGAGCCTTCATCGTTTCCGCGCCGCCGCTGCCGAACTCCTGCTGCCAGTTGAGCAGGTTAGGCTCAAATTGCAAGAAGGGGATGATATCGCCGCTCTTCCAATCTGACTTGAGCGAAGTCAAGATGGCGAAACCAAAAGGCGAGAAGGCGATGAAGGTGCAGATGAGCGCCAGCGTGATGATGATATAGTCGCTGATTGTCCGCCTCTGCGGGGCAACGCTCTTGGCGAGCGAGTCAAATACAGTTGAGGTGCTGTTTTGCATGCCGGTCTCCTGTCGCCGACCTATTTTCTGCCTTCCCCTTGACCCGTCGGGGGGACCGAGGGGGGTTGCTATTCGAAGCGCTCACGCACGCGGTAGAAATAAATGGATGAAATCACAATCGCTACGATGACCAGCAGGTATGCCAGCGCCGCCGCCTCGCCCAGTTGGAAGCTGCCAACCAAGCCGGTCTCGTAGGCATAATACACATAGGTCTGCGTTACTGAGCCAGGTCCGCCGCGCGTCAGGCTGTAGGGAATATCAATGATCTTCAGCGACTCCACCATGCGCAGCAGCATAACCGTGCCCAATGCCGGCGCAATCATGGGAAAGGTGATGGACTTGAATAGCTGCCAGTTGGATTTGGTATCCAGGCGCGCCGATTCATAGAGGTCATCCGGGATGGCTTGCATGGACGCCAGGATGATGATGAAGACGAAGGGCGTCCACTGCCAGACATCGGTGAACATGACCGCCAGGCGCGCCGGCATGGGCTCGATAAACCAGTTGACGCGCCCCAAGCCCAGCCCCTCCAGCACATTGTTGATGGGTCCGGATTGTTCGTTGAAGATCACCACGCCCAGCCAGCCCAGGGCGATAGGCGCGGCGAATAGCGGCATGGTGACAATCGCCCGCATTTGTCGTAAAAATGGCAGGTTGTGATTAAAAACCCAAGCGACAAAGGTACCAAAAAACAGCGTCGCCGCTGTGCTGCCTAAAAACAGAAAGGCGCTGAAACTGGCGGTGCTGACGGCTTTTTTGTCGACTTTCTCATCGCCGATGCCCAGGATCTCGGCATAGTTCTCAAAGCCGATGTACTTGGGATTGCGCCCCAGCCGATAATTGGTCATGCTCAAGCCGAATGAGTAAATCAGCGGGAAGAGCGTGAAAGCCAGGATCCAAATGACGCCGGGCATCAGGAACAGGTACTTGGCTCGATTGTTGGTCATGGGCGCTTCTCCCCCAGCCCCTTCCCCCAAGATGAGGGAAGGGGGTTTTGTCGTGAGCTTTCGAAGCCCCTCCCTCTTTATGGGTCGCCTAGGTGCTGACCCGCCGGGGAGGGGTTTGGGGTGGGGGT
>VXNO01000125.1 GCA_009840575.1 Chloroflexota bacterium
GCCCGGCAAGTGCGCAACCTGGATATCTAAGTTTCTACCCCAACCCCCAGCCCCTTCCCCGAATCATCAGGGAAGGGGGGCTAAAGCAGTCGGAATCACGACTCTGTATGAGTTTCAATTTCTATGCGAACGCTCGGCGAAACCTTCCCCGAATGATATGGGGGGCGAGAGCTGCCCCCTACAAGCCAGAAGTTCGGGCGTCTTGCTCCGTCCAGCCGCGCGATTCGCTGTCCGCCAGCTTCGCCTGGGCCCGTTTTAATGGCGCGCGCTCGATAAGGGCATGCAAGACAGCGAAGAACAGGCTGCCCAGCCCCAGCGCCGTAATCGCCAGCAGTAGCGGACTCCAGATGATGCCAGCCAGCTCGACAAGCGGCGGATGCAAGACCAGCACAGTCATCAGCACGGTCGGCAAAATCGCCACGAAGCAAGCGCAAGAAAGATAATTGAAAGCCAGCGACAGCGCTCCGCCATGCACCGGCTGCCGGACGACCGACCGTCCATGTACCAGCCAGCCCAGCCGCAGCGCAATCAGGACCAGCGCCGCCAAGGCTATGGATCTTTCCACATCCATCAGCACCCACCGCGCCTAGAAGAGGGTGTAGATGAATGCGCCAGCCGGCGTCGATGAGCCAGCCACAATCAAAAGCGCGAATACCACCAGCACGATGACCATCGGCAGCATCCAGTAGAGCTTGCGCTTCCACAAGAAAGCCAGCAACTCACCCAAAACGCCGAGCCGCATGAAAAAGTCTTGCATTGCGCTGGGCGAATCGTCTCGCCGCTTGGATTCTGTCACCATGGATTCTCCTTGTTGCTCCGCGAAAATTAGACGGGTTTGCGCACAATATGCGAGCCTAGCACCAGCATGTCGATATCGCTGTTGCGGAAGGTATTGTAGGCTTCGCGCGGGCTGTTAACGATAGGCTCGCCACGCAGGTTAAACGAGGTATTCAGCACGATAGGCACGCCGGTCGCCTCGCCGAATGCCTTGACGATGGCATAATAACGGGGGTTGGTGGCTTGGTCGATGGATTGCAGGCGGCCCGTGCCTTCGTGATTGACCGCATGAATCTCATCCCGCTTGTCCGCTTTGATAGGCGCGACCATCAGCATATAACGCGGCGCATCGTGCTGCGCCACCTGGGGATAATCGAAATACTCGTGGGCGCGCTCCCGCAGGATGACCGGCGCAAAGGGACGGAACGGTTCGCGGAATTTGATCTTGGTATTGACAATTTCTTTCATATCCGCCCCGCGAGGATCCGCCAGGATGCTGCGGTTGCCCAAGGCGCGCGGACCCCATTCAAAGCGCCCTTGATGAAAGCCGATGACTTGCTGATTTGTCAGCGCGTCGACGATGCGCTCGGTGAGCTTGCTTTCGTCTGTGAAGCTCTCATAAGGCAGTTGCGCTGCATCCAGGAAAGCGCGGCACTCGCCATCGCTGTAGCTGCGCCCATAATAGGCGTGTGTTTGCTTCCATTTGCGCGGCTTGCCCAGCAGTACATGCCAAGCCCAAAGCGCCGCGCCCAAAGCGCCGCCATCATCGCCAGCCGCCGGCTGAATCCACAATTCATCGAAAGGCGTCTCGTTGAGGATGCGCCAGTTGGCTTTGGTATTCAAGGCCACGCCCCCCGCCATGACCAGCTTGCTTAAGCCGGTCTCTTTCTGCAAGTAGGTCGCGGTCTGGATGAGGCTGTCTTCGGTGAAGCGCTGGATGCTGGCGGCGACATCAGCATAATACTGGTTGGCTTCCATCGCCTCGCGCTCGCTACGGCGCTCCGGGTTGGTGCGCGCCGTGAAGAAGTCGGCTTCGGCATCGCGCGCTTCACCAAATAGTTCCAGGAACTTGCGGCTGTAGCTGCGCTTCGGCGAGCGGTGGAAGTCAAAATAGTCCATGTTCAACTGGAACGCGCCGCTGGCGGGGTCGACCGCAGCCAGCTTGGCGAGCTTCTCCATGTAGCGCGGCTCGCCATAGGGGCTCATGCCCATGACCTTGTATTCGCCATTGTTGACGCGGAAGCCCAGCCAGGCGGTGAATGTAGAATACAGCAAGCCTAGGGAATGCGGGAAGCGCTGCTCCGCGAAGAGTTCAATGCTTGGCGGCGTCGCGGCGTCTTCGCCGAGGCTGCTCTTGCCCGCGCCCAGTGTGGTGGATGTCCATTCGCCAACGCCGTCCACGGTCAGGATGGCTGCGTCTTTGAAAGGGCAGGCGAAGAAGGCGCTGGCGGCGTGGCTCATGTGATGATCGCAGAAGATCACCTTGCTATACGGCACACCGACGCCACGGGCGATATGGCTGCGCACCCACAGCTTGTCGCCCAGCCAGGTCAGCATGGATTCACGCCATAGCCCCAGCGAGCGTGGGAAGGCGTTCAGCGATGTTTGCAAGATGCGCTCAAACTTCAGCAGCGGCTTCTCATAAAAGACGACATAGTCGAGGTCACGCGGGTGGATGCCAGCTTGCTCCAGGCAAAATCGCGCCGCCAGCTTGGGGAAATCGCTGTCGTGTTTCTTTCGCGAAAAGCGCTCTTCCATCGCCGCAGCCACCAGCTCGCCATCCTGTATCAAGGCGGCGGCTGAGTCGTGATAAAAGGCGGAGATGCCGAGGATGTACATGGCTAGCCTTGCCGCCGCGCCGAGTCCATATCGGTGGGCACTGGCTCGCGCTGCAGCCATCGCGGGGGCTTGCCTTTGATGCGCAGCGGGTCCATGAACAACGCGGAGAGTATGCCGAAGGGCACAAGGACAGTGCAATAGAAGACCGTGGCGATAAAGCGCCCGTTCATTTCGGCGGCGATGGCGGAGTTTTCACTAAAGCGCCGCCAGGCAATAGCCCAGACTGTCTTCAAGCTGTTCATCCCCGATGCGCCCAACCGAGCGCCTGGCTCACGATGACGGCTCTAGGGTAGTGCCATTCAGGTAGTCTAGCAAGGCGATTCGGGCGATATCATGCCCGAGTTGATTCCAGTGCGTATCAGCGACGAAATAAGGCGCTATTCCCTTGCTGACAGCGTCGCGAAGCGCGGGTGTCAGATCCAAAAAAGCGATGCCAATCTCATCAGCATATTCGCGCATGGCCTGGCGCTGAACATGCAGGTTTGGCTCCAGGTATTTCAGCCCGCCCACATCATAATCGCGCGATTCGATGGCAATAAACTTTTCTTTGCTGGCAGCGTCCAGATAGTCCCAATAGATCTCAATCTTCGTCGGGATATACATAAAGACGAGCTCTCCGCCGGCGGCTTTCATCGCCTCCGCTATCGCGCTGATGCTCGTCTTGGTAAGCCGCATTTTCTCAGATTCGAGCAGGTGAAACATATTTAAGCGCAGCTGGGGAAGGAAATATCGGTAGAAGATCACCGGAGCAGGCGGCTCGGTGCGCGCGACTAGCGGATAATGGCAGGCTCGATTTACGCTGCGCAGCGCGGCGCTCGCCAAGTATTGCCCTAGCCGAAACACAACCGAGTAGTCATAAAAGTTTTTGTACAGATGGGGAATATCGCCCCAGGTCATGTCTTTGGCATCCATCCAGGAGATGTAACCGTTGTCTTCCAAATCGTTGCCAGCAAAGTACGCGAGCACGGTCTTTTCCGGCTTGCGCGGCAAAGCGAAGTGATCGAAGAGCAATTGCTGTTCGACTGTGCCACTGCCGGGCAGCGCCAGCACTAGCATGGAATCCGAAATACCTTGCCAGTAAGGGCGTTGAATGACCTCGGCGGCGGTGAAGGAATCGCCCAGCAGGGCCAGATCGACATCGTCGGGCCAGGGCTCTGCGTTGCGGAAGCCGTGAGCATCGCGCTTGAAGGCCACGCGATAGGGTTCAAAATGCTGCAAGTCGGCTTGGGATACACAAGCGCCGGGGTAGTTGTACAGGTCGCCGCCCTGCGGAGTCACGAAGTATTCTACAGCCTGCGATGCGGGGAGCTGGCGCGCGCCGTGCTCTGTCTCCAGGTCATAGCCAATTCGTTCTTGGTACTGGGGCATATGTTCAATGATGACTTTGGGCAAATGAGGAAAGGCTAGCTGCAAGACGAGCTCCAACAGCAGGGCTGTGATGAGCGCAAGCCCGGAGAATCGCAGCGCGAAGGCAAGTATTCGTTTCAACAACTTGTCTCCAAAGCCATCTTAACCTCAACAGCGGCTTTCAAATCTGAGCGGCGCTGGACTGTAGCTTACTTGTGGATAGAAAGCGCATGACACCGTCAGTTGCTGGAGAAAGGCCCTATATCAAAATACTTGCCGGGCGGCGACAAGCGAATATCCAGCAGCATCGTCTCGACGCGATAAATCTCAATGAGCGTTTCCAGCAGTTTGCTCAAGCTGTCCATCTCCAGCAGTTGCTGCTTCTGGTAGTTGTCGCTGTGCAGCAGGATTGAGGCGATCTGCGCGACAGCCCGCGGCGAATCGGGCAGTTGCTCGGCGTCAAAGTGGTTGCTGCTGTCGGCGTGCAGGGTATCCAGATAATGCACGAGCAAAGGGCGCAAGATGCGGCCGCATTGCCTGACCAGCGGCGGGTCGTCATCGCTTGGCATGAAGTATTCAACTTCGCCGACCAGATAGGGCTCGTCAAAATGCAGTTCGCGGATGCGGAAGCGGCGCTGCCCGACCGTCACGATATTGAGGCGTTGCATGGGCAGGCGCTGCGCCTCGCTAATCTTGGCGGCGCAGCCGACCATAAACGTCTCCGCCAGCTTTCCCATGGCATCGCTGCCTTTGCGGATGAGCACCACGCCAAACTCCTCGCCTGTCTCCATGCAGCGGTTGATCATCAGTTTGTAGCGATCTTCAAAGATGTGCAAGCGCGCCTGCATGCCCGGGAAGAGCACGGTATTCAGCGGGAAGAGCGGCAATCTCGCCATGTGGGTGGTACCCCGTCAGCTCTCCTTTGGGCGGTTGACTTCTTCTTCGTGCAGGACGCGGCGCAGCACCTTGCCGATGAAGGAACGTGGCAGGGCTTGTCGAAACTCGATCTCCCCCGGTACAGCATGCGCGACCAGGCGGCGCTTGCACAAGTCCAACAGCTCATGTTTTGACAAGCTGGCATCGGGGCGAGGCACGACGAAGGCTTTGACGCGCTGCCCGTCGCTCCCGCAGCCCACGCCAATCACCGCCGCTTCCAGCACTTTGCTGTGTTCGTAGAGCACTTCTTCGACATCGCGCGGGTAGACGCTGTAATCGCCGGTGAAGATGGTATCGCGCTTGCGGCTGATGATCTTGAAGTAACCTTCGTCATCCATGACAGCGACATCGCCGGTATACAGCCAGCCATCGCGCAGGACCGCCGCCTCGTCTTCGTCATTAGCCCGCCAGTAGCCCTGCATCACCTGTGGTCCGCGCACCGTCAATTCGCCGATTTCGCCGCTGGGCAGGCCCGCGCCGCTGGCTTGGTCGACTATCCTGGCATCGGTATTGGGCAGCGGGATGCCGATCGAGCCGACCTTGCGCTGCCCCTTGAGCGGGTTGGAATGTGTGACCGGGCTGGCTTCTGTCAAGCCATAGCCTTCGACGAGGCGGCCCCGCGTCAGTTTTTCAAATGCCTCTTGCACCTCGATGGGCAGGGGAGCAGCGCCGCTGATGCAGGCTTTGATGGAGGACAAGCCATAACTGCGCACATTTTTCGCCTGGTTCAGCGCGGTGAACATAGCTGGCACGCCCGGGAAGATGGTCGGCTTGTAGCGGCGGATCTGCTCCAGTACCTGCCGCAGCTCAAAGACGGACAAAATCACGATCTTGGCGGCGATGAAGATGGGCAGGTTCATGGCGGCTGTCATACCATAACTATGCTCGAAGGGTACCACCGCCAGGACAACCTCTTCGCCATACTTGATTTCTGGCAGCCAATGGCGGGTTTGCAGCGCATTCGCCACCAGGTTGCGATGGCTCAAACAGACGCCGCGCGGCGAGCCAGTCGTGCCGCTGGTGTAGGAGATGACCGCCAAATCGCTGGGCGCGACATCAATGCCCAAAGGCGCGCTGTCCTGGTCATCCATGACTGCGGACATAAAAGCGCCTATCTCGCTCGCCAGCTCTTCGTCGGCGCTGCTGGGCTGTCGGTGGCGGCCAAATGCGCTGGGGCTGCCCGTCGTCACATGCTTGCCGATGCGGGTGAATACCAGGGTCTTAATTGCCGATTCGCTTTGCAGCAGTTGCGCCAGTTGGCTGAAGGCGCTGAGCGTAACCAGCGCTTTGGCTTCGGTCTCCCGCGCATGGCTGAGGATCTGCTCGGCATTGGCTTCGGGGTTGGACAAGACGACCACAGCCCCCAGCTTGAGCGCGGCATAATAGGCGATGATGAACTGCGGCGTATTCGGCAGGACAATTTGCACGCGGTCGCCACGCGCCACGCCCAGTTCTCGTAAGCCGCGCGCGAAGCGATTCGTCCGCGCTTCCAGCTCGCGGTAGCTCAAGGTCTTGCCATAGAAGACAGTCGCCGTTCGCTTGGGCAGCCAGTCGGCGACGCTCTCCAGGAAGCGGAATAGCGGCTGTTGCGGGATTGGGATGCTATGGGGGATGTCCTTGTCATAATGCGCCAGCCAGGGGCGACCGCGCGAACGCAGATCCATTGTCGTGAGCGCCCACCAGCTTCTTCTTGGCGAAGTCGCGATGAACCGTTTGAGCTCCCGATTGACCGCTTCGTGGCGCTCCAGTTGGACTTTGTGCTTGGAATAGCCGACATCACGGACTTCCGCGCCGGGGATCAGCCTGGCGACATCATCATAGACATAGCGCGGGAAGAAATTGTCGCGTTCGCCGGTGATGACCAACGTTTCGCAATCGATCCGCGGCAGCAGGTGCCAGGCTTCCCAGCCCGACATCGCATTGTGATACATCGACTTGAGCGCATGGTACTCGGCATCCCACCTGCGTCGATAGCGCCAGAATGGCAGCGCCACCGCAATAGGAATGCGGAAGAGCGCCGAGGCCGCGCGCGGCAGGGGAAACTCACCTGCTGTCGCCACCAGCACCAGCTTGGCGATGCGCTCCGGGTGGGCAAGGGCGTATTCAATGCAGACGCAGCCGCCGAAGGAATGCCCGGCCAGCACGAAGCGCCGCGAAACACCCAGCGCATTGACGACAGTGTGCATATCCGCCACCAGCTCGGACATGGAATAGTCGCTGTGCGGGGCGTCGCTCTGCCCGTGCCCGCGCAATTCGGGCGCGATGACCCGGTATTGGCTGGCGAAATGCGTCAGTTGGTATTCCCAGGATTCGGCGACGCCAGCGAAGCCATGCTGGAATAAAATAGTCGTTTGCACGCCTTGCGGATGCAAGTCGATGACGCTGAGGTGCGAGCCGGGCTGCGCGGGTATCGGCACTTTCACGCGATACAAGTCGAAGTCCAGCTGCATGACAGCGCGCTTCAAGCCACGAATTCGCTTTTTCATCCACCCCCTCGCTGGCTGCCAACCCAATTATACTGCAACAGAAGCGACCATGCAGAAGCCAGGACGCGTAACCTTGCCCTCAGAACGAGGGAAGGGGAGTCTTTGCCAGCGATTCCGTAGCATTAAAGCCCCTCCCTCATTTT
>VXNO01000050.1 GCA_009840575.1 Chloroflexota bacterium
ACTTAATCACCCCCCCCCCCCCCCCCCCCCCCCACCCCGCACCGTCTCGGCGCCCGCTTTTCTTTTACCCCCCCCGGGGGGGGGGGGGTGGGGGCAAAGCAACGGGTATCCAGCAGATTCGCCGCTCCCGCGCTCCGCCCCATTATTTGACAGCGCATATCACCACGTGATAAAATTGAAGCTGCCGAGTATTTTCAAAAAATATCAGAGGGGAGGATTCACCATGTACGGTGTACGATTGTTAGGCATGATTCTCGCGCTGAGCATATTGCTGACCTTGCTCGTCGTGCCCGCCGCCGCCCAAGATTGCGATGGCAATGTCATCGAGTTGGAGTTCATGAATTGGTGGGGCGCCGCCCGCGAGGCGCTGATGGACGAGGTCATCATGCACTTCCAGGCGGAGAACCCCTGCATCCGTATCATCAACCAGGTGCAGCCTTGGGACAACCGCAGCGAGCTACTCGCCACCGCCGCCGCCAGCAGCAACCCGCCGGGCATCATCATGACCACGCGCCCCGAGACCTATCAATTCGCCATCCAGGGCTTGATCATCCCCATCGACGCCTTTGTCGAAGAAAATGGCACCGACCTCAGCGTCTTCTACGCGGGCGAAGTCGGCATCCAATACTGGAATGGCGAGCTATACGGCTTGCCCATGCCGACGGCTGGCGGCTTGACCAGCATGTTCCTCTACAACAAGACGATGTTGAGCGAGGCTGGCTTTGACCCCGAAAGCCCGCCCCAAACCTGGCAGGAATTGCAGGCAATGTCCGAAGCCATCACCCAGGGCGACGCGTTGGGCATCGATGTCATGGGCGTGCAAATGCACTCCGGCAACCTGGACGAAGCTTTCGTCTCCTGGCTCTACACCAATGGCGGCAAGTATGTTTCGGACGACGCGCGCAGCCTCACTTTCAACTCCGCAGAGGGCATCGCAACGCTGGAATGGATGTTGAGCTTCGCCAACGATATCAACGGCGGCATCGAGAACGAGCGCGACTTCTTCCAGGACACTTCCTTCACCGAAGGCGACCATCCCTGGTATGATAACCAGTTGGCTTTCATGCCCATCAACACATCGGTCTTCGGGCACTACAACAACAATGACCCCGAGGGCTACGCCAATGCCGACCACTGGGGCGTGATGCTGCGACCTCATAATGGCGACAACCCGGACAGCGCGCACGCTGGCGTAACCGGCTATGGCTTCAGCGGCGGCTGGGCATATACCATCCCGCGCGCGCACCCGCCGGAGATGCAGGCGGCTGCCTACAAGTTTGCCGAGTTCATCGGCGTGCATCCACAGGGTGGCTGCGCCTTCCTCTTTGCGCAGAGCCGTCCCGCGCCCGTCAAAGCCTGCAACGAGAACCCCGCCTACTATGAGGCCAACCCGCATTGGGGCACCGTGCTGGAGGGCTTGGCCACCGATACGCCCATCCCCATCACGCCCGTGCAGGGGCAAATCGCCGAGGTCATCCGCGGCTATATTGAAGAGGCCTTCTTCGGCATGAAGTCGGCAGAAGACGCGCTGAATGAAGCCGCCGCCGAGGGCCAAGCCATCCTCGATGAGTTCTGGGCGAAATTCGACGCCGATATGTAGGGCAAAGCCGATTGCCCCCATCTCAAACCCCTCCCCAACAAAATGAGGGAGGGGCGTAATCCTAAATGATCGTGGGAAAGACTCCCCTCCCTGTTGCTTCGGGGAGGGGCTGGGGGTGGAGTAGCCTGTGCGTGAGAGTTGAGAGCAGCCGATCGTGAACGCCGCTATCACAAGACCTGGCGCTGATCATTGGCGCGCGCGCTTTCAGAATTGGTGGTTCCAGCATCGCAGCTGGATCGGCTTTCTCTTCATCTTGCCTTGGTTCGCCGGCTTCATCATCTTCGACTTGATGCCCTTCGTCTACAACCTCTACCTCAGCTTCACCGATTACCAGATCGGCACGCAAGGCACCCCACCCTGGCTCGGCTTGGAAAATTACCTGGAGATCTTCACCGAAGACAAGCTCTTCAGCAAGAGTATGTACAACACGGTGTATTATCTCGGCTTCAGTGTGCCGCTGCGCCTGGCATTCGCCTTTTTGATCGCGCTGCTTTTGAATATGCGCGTGCGCGGCATGGAGCTGTACCGCACGCTCTTTTATGTGCCGTCAGTGGTGCCGTTGATCGCCGCCACCTTGATCTTCGCCGGCTTGTTGAATACGCGCTATGGCTTGTTCAACCATGTCTTCGTGCTGGTGGGCTTGCCGCCGGTGCGCTGGCTGAGCTCGCCCGATTGGATTAAACCATCGCTGATTATCTTGAGTCTCTGGGGCTTCGGCGCGCAGATGATCATTTTCTTGGCGGGCTTGCAGGGTATCCCCAAAGACCTATACGAAGCGGTGGCTATCGACGGGGGCGGCAGTTGGCGGCGTTTGCGGCATATCACCCTGCCTTTGATGACGCCGACCATCTTCTTCAACCTGCTCATCGGCGTCATCGGCGGCTTCCAGGTGTTTGCGCAGGTCTTCGTCATGGTGGGCGTGGATGGCGGACCGCTGGGCGCGGGCTTGGTGTATATGATCCATGTCTACAACAAAGCCTTCCGCGACTTTGAATTTGGCTACGCGGCGGCGCTTTCGGTCATTTTGTTCAGCATCATCTTCGTGCTGACCATCGCCTTGGTCTATACCTCGAACCGCTGGGTGTTTTATGGCGATGGCGGAGAAGACGCGACATGAGGCAGCCATGATCGAGAATCCGACTTCACGGCGCATCCGCAAAGTCTTCGTCTACGTCGTGCTGAGCCTGGGCGCGGTGGTTATGATGGTACCGCTGCTTTGGACGGTAAGCACATCGCTAAAAACCCGCGACAAGGTCAGCATCCGCCGGCTGGAATTAATCCCCGACCCTGTCTATTGGCAGAATTATATTGAGATTTTCGAGAAGCAGCCGGTTATCCAGTATACGCGCAACACCCTGGTCATCGTGGCGGCATCGCTCTTTGGCGCGCTGGTGCCTTGCACGCTGGCGGGTTACGCCTTCGCGCGCATCCCCTTCCCCGGGCGGCGCTGGCTCTTTGGCATCTTGCTGGCGACCATGATGCTGCCTTATGTGGTGCGGCTCATCCCGCTATTTTTATTTTTTGACGAGATCGGCTGGACGCGCACCTTTGGCCCCCTGATTTTGCCGCGCCTGCTGGGGCACAACGCCTTTTATATCTTCTTGTATCGCCAATTCTTCCGTGGCATCCCCAACGACATCTACGACAGCGCGCGCATCGATGGCTGTAGCGAGCTGGGCGTGTGGTGGCGCATCTTCATGCCCATGTCGATCCCCGTCATCGCCGCGGTGTCCATCTTCGCTTTTGAGTTTGCCTGGAATGATTTTCTAAATCCGCTGATTTATCTGGGCAGCAATCGCGACCTGTGGACGTTGGCGCTGGGGCTGAATGCGCTGCGCGGCTTTGAAGGGGCGGATGGCTCTCTCAACCTGGTGATGACCTTCTCCATGCTGATGATCATCCCCATGCTCGTGGTATTCTACTATGGGCAAAAATACCTCATCAGCGGCGTGACGGCGCAAGGCAGCTTGAAAGGCTAGGCGCTGCTTCCTTCACCGACTGACAAGAAAGGAAAGCACATGCAAGCGCTGGTCTGGCAGGCGGCGCGGCAAATGACGATGCGAAGCCAGCCCGAGCCAAAAGCGACTGGCGACGAAATCGTGATTCGCGTTGCGCACGTTGGCATCTGCGGCAGCGAGCTCAGCGGCTATCTGGGGCACAATGCGCTGCGCGTCCCGCCACTAATCATGGGGCATGAATTCGCCGGCGAGGTGGTCGAACTAGGCTCGCTCGTGTCACAACTGCGTCCCGACCTGGGTGTTGGTGCGCTGGTGACAGTCAATCCACTTTGGTATTGCGGCGGTTGTCCGGCTTGCCTGGCGGGCCTCAATCAGCTTTGTGGCAGCCGCCGTCTGCTGGGCGCGCATCGTCCGGGCGCATTCGCCGAATTTGTCGCTGCCCCCGCCAAGTTGGCGCTGCTATTGCCCGCGGGCATGGAACCCCGGCTCGGCGCGCTGACCGAACCGGCTGGCTGCGCGGTGCGCATTGCTGAATTGGCGGGCGCAGTCGCGGACGAAGATTGCCTGGTCATCGGCGCGGGTCCCATCGGCTTGCTGAGCTTGCAGATGCTGCGCTATCAGGGGGCGGCGCGCGTCTTCATCGCCGAGCTGGATGCGGCGCGTCTGGCGATGGGCGAGGCGCTGGGCGGCATCCCCCTGCAGCCGCGAGAGACTGACCTGGTCGTGGCAGTGCGGGATGCCACTTCGGGCGCAGGCGTGAAAGTCGCTGTGGATGCCGTCGGCACAGCCCAAACCCGCGCCCAATGTGTGACGGCGACGCAAGCCAGTGGCAGGGTCATCCTCAGTGGCTTGCACGAAGAAAGCAGCGGCATGCCAGTGGCGGCTATGATTCGCAATGAAATCGTGGCTCGCGGCTCTTTTGCCTATAGCCGCGCCAACTTCGCGCGTGGGCTGGAGCTGCTGGCGGCGGGTGCGCTGCGCCTCGACCCGTGGATTCACGAAGCGCCGCTGGACGAAGGCGGCAGGTGGTTTGAGCGGCTGATTGACGCGCCGGGCGATGTCGCCAAGGTGCTGCTGACGCCCTAGCCCCCGCCCCAAACCCCGCCCCAAAAAAATGAGGGAGGGGCTTTAATGCTTCTGTTGTGTATCCACTGTATGGCAACCTAGGGGGAGGCGATGATGCGTCCGCAACAACTCATGCTTGGGGATGATTCGGTCCCACCCAAGTGGTTTCTGAAACCTCGACCGGCTCAATATCCAGGTTGACGACGATGGCTTCCTGGTCGCTGCGCACGAGGATGCACTGCAACGCTTCATCCGGCAGGGCGTTGATCTCCTGGTGGGGCACGAAAGGCGGCACATAGATAAAATCGCCGGCTTCGGCTTCGGCGACATATTCCAGCCGCTCTCCCCAGCGCATGCGGGCGCGCCCACTGACGACATAGATGACGCTTTCCAGCTCGCCATGGTGGTGCGCGCCGGTCTTGGCATCGGGCTGAATGTTGACTGTGCCCGCCCACAATTTGTTTGCGCCAGCTTTGGCGTGGTTGATGGCGGCGGCGCGCGTCATGCCGGGCGTCTGCGGCGTGTTGCTATCGAGCTCATCACGCCGCACAATGCGCACGCCATGCTCACGCCAGTCGCGGGATTGGGACATCGGGCGGCTCCTTGCTCGCTGTGGATTGCAAAACGATTTTACCACAGAGGCGCGAAGGCACAGAGGTTTGGTGTAGGGGACAGGCGGTGACTCGCCCGTTTCAATCCGTCGAAGCCACTCCCGACAGGTTGGGAAGCAAAGTACGCGCGCAGATTCTAGTTTTATCTAGCGAGCGGCTTGACAGATTGCCGTTACATTCGACGATTTCGCGTAGATCCACAACGTAAAACCTTTATTTCCCTCTCGGTGTACTCGGTGGTAAAGGATTTGATGCGATCGCCCTGGATTATACAGTTAGGCAACTGGCGAGCGCGCCTGCAGAAGGCTATGCTCATGCTACAAAACGACGTTTTCGGAAGGAATTGCCCATGCCCAAGATGACTGGTGCCAAGCTGCTCGCTGAGACTGTCTACGCTTATGGCATCCGCGATGTCTTTTTTATGCCTTATATTGCGCCGCGCGCCCTTATGGAAATGGAGAAGCTGGGCATCAAGCGCGTGCAAACGCATGGCGAAAAAAGCGCCGCCTACATGGCAGACGCCTATGCTCGCGTCAAACGCGCGCCGTCCTTGTGCATGGCGCAATCGGTCGGCGCGGTCAACTTGGCGGCGGGCTTGCAAGATGCCTGGCTGTCCTGCTCGCCAGTGGTCGCCATCACCGGGCGCGAACTTCAGCCACATCAGCAGCGCCACGCCTACCAGGAAGTTGACCATCGCGACCCTTTCGCCGCGGTGACGAAATACAGCGCCTATGTCTCACAGCCCGAAGAACTCTCCCAGCATCTGCGCCAGGCATTCCGCAGCGCCACCAGTGGCACGCCCGGTCCCGCACACCTTGATTTGCAGGGCATTGATGGCGGGGCGGTGGTCGATCGCGAAGCTATGTTGAGGGTCGCTTGCGAGCCGCAATTCGCGCAGGTGCCGCCTTTCCGCCCGGTGGCTGCACAGGCGGATATGCGCGCCGCGCTGGATAAACTCGCCCAGGCTCAGCAGCCCGTCATCGTGGCAGGCGGCGGCTTGCGGGCATCGGACGGTCGCGCCGAGCTGATTGCCTTTGCAGAGGAGCTGTCCATCCCCGTTGCCACCGCGCTAAATGCCAAAGCCATGTTCCCGGCTGATCATCCGCTGGCGGTCGGGCTGCCCGGTTCTTATTCGCGCGCCTGCGCCAACCAGATCCTCTGCGAAGCCGATCTGGTCTTCTTTATCGGCAGCCACACCGGCGGCCAGCTCACGCACAATTATCGCATCCCGCCGCCGGGCACGTCGGTTATGCAGTTGGATATCAACGCCGCCGAGATCGGGCGCAATTACGCTGTTTCGGTGGGCTTGCATGGCGACGCCCGCGATACCTTGCGCGCTATGCTGGCGATGGCTGAAGCGACTCCGCCCCGCGAAAAGTGGGTCGCCCGCGTGCAGCAATTGGTCGCGGCTTGGCGAAGCTCGGCACAACAGCGCTATGAGTCGGATGCTGTGCCGATCCGCCCCGAGCGCTTGTGCAAAGCCCTGAGCGAACACCTGCCTGATGATGCTATATTGGTTTCCGATACCGGGCATTCGGGCATCTGGACAGGCACCATGCTCGATCTGCGGGAGCCGACGCAGCAATATATCCGCTGCTCGGGTTCACTGGGCTGGGGACTGCCGGCGGCGATGGGAGCAAAATGCGCCTATCCCGAGGCCCCTGTCATCTGCTTCACGGGCGATGGCGGCATCTGGTATCACCTGGCGGAGTTGGAAACCGCCGCGCGCTGTGGCATCAACACGGTCACCATCGTCAACAACAACCACTCCCTCAATCAAGAGCAGGCTGGGGTGGAAGCGGTCTATGGCGAGCGCAATCGCGGTTCGGATGAATTGTGGCTTTTCGATGATATGGATTTCGCCCCAATTGCCGAGTCACTGGGCTGCCTGGGCATCACCGTGCGGCACCCGCGCGAAATTGCCGGCGCGCTGGAACAGGCTATCGAAGCGGAGCGACCCGCCGTCATTGATGTGAAGACGGATGTAGCTGGCATCGCGCCGCTGGCTTGGCTGCCTTGAAAGCTCCCGCCCTGGGAAAAGTCGTTAGCGAAGTTCGCGCGGACTATGTCGTATAGCCCGCTCTGGGGGGCTGATGAGAAAATGAGCGCGGCAGGATTCGAACCTGCAACCAATTGATTAAAAGTCAACTGCGCTGCCATTGCGCCACGCGC
>VXNO01000130.1:0-2598 GCA_009840575.1 Chloroflexota bacterium
TCCGTAGTATTAAAGCCCCTCTCTCATTTTGCGCCGCGTAGACACTGGCGGTCGGAGAGGGGTTTGGGGTGGGGGTAAAATGGGCATTCTAGAGTCTCATTACTTACCTGCGCTTACTTCTGTATAGCCTCGTTTCCTTTGTGGTGAGTAATTTGCTGCGATCGCCCTCGCTAATTCCAATCGGAGCGGCGGCGGCGAGGTTGTTGCCGGCTGCTTTCACTCGCCTGCTGCAATTGCTGGCGCGCTTTTTTCACATCGCTCTCGTGCTTGAGCAGGACGGTCAAGGTCGTTTCCAAAGTCGGTTGGTCGATGCTGTCGGCATTGAGCATGACCAGCGCTTTCGCCCAGTCGATCGTCTCGGAGACGCTGGGGTTTTTCTTCAGGTCGAGCCGGCGCAGGCTCTGCACGACGTCCACGGTCTGCCGCGCCAGCTTGTCGCTGAGGTCGGGCACGCGCAGCTTGACGATGTTCAGCTCAGCGGCGTGGCTGGGGTAATCGACAAACAGGTAGAGGCAGCGGCGTTTGAGCGCTTCGGATAGTTCGCGGGTATTGTTGCTGGTGAGCAGGACGCTGGGGTGGTGGCGCGCGCGGATTGTGCCTAGCTCGGGGATGGACACCTGGAAGTCACTGAGGATTTCCAGCAGGAAGGCTTCGAATTCAGCATCGGCGCGGTCGATTTCGTCTATGAGCAGCACAGCGGGTTCGGCGGAGGTCAGCGCTGCCAGCAGGGGCCTCGCCAGCAGGAAGCGCTCGCTGAAGAAGACGTCGTCTTCTTCGCCCAGGCGGTCGGCGGCTTGTCGCAACGTATCCGCCGCAGCCAGCAAATCGCTGAGCTTGTCGCGCAGCAACTGGGTATACAGCATCTGCTTGGCGTATTCCCATTCGTAGAGGGCCTTGCTTTCATCCAGCCCTTCGTAGCATTGCAGGCGGATTAGCGGACGCCCCGCCGCGCCCGACCAGGCTTTTGCCAACTCCGTTTTGCCGACGCCGGCGGGTCCTTCTACCAGCAGCGGCTTGCCCAGCTTCTCCGCCAGGAAGGCGACTGTGGCGATTTCGTCCGTGGCGATGTACTGCTGCTCGCGCAGGGCGGCCGAGACTTGCTGCGGGTCCTCAAACATGGCGGCTTCCATTTTGCTGCGTCGCAAGATAGATGCTTGCAGTGTAACCAAGATTCAGTCGCAGAGGCAAGCGAGCGCTGTTTGATTCTGCCACAGAGGCGCAGAGCTTTGGTGTAGGGACGAGAGGGCAAATGGATGTGGCTTGACATTTTCGCTTATGCCGCCTAGACTCTGTGCAAGTGAACTGATGCTGTGCAAATGCACATGGAGCGCGCGTGGCGGAAAGCATCGTTTTGCCCAAACTCGGCAACACAGTCGAAAGCGCCATCCTGCTCGCCTGGCATGTTGAGGTCGGCGAGCGCATTGCCGTGGGCGAGCTGCTCTGCGAAATCGAGACTGACAAAGCCACCTTGGAAGTCGAAAGCTCCGCCACCGGCACCTTGCTGGCGCGCCTGGTTGATGTGGGCGACGAAGTGCCGGTGCTGGCGGATATTGCCGTCGTGGGCGAAGCCGGTGAGCCCTTGGCTGGCAAGTGGTCTCAGCAACCAGCGCAAAATGCGCCTGCCGAAATACCATCTGTCCCCGTTGATTTTCCGCCAAGCCCGGCTTTCGAGGCGGAAGCAGTCCGGAAAATCTCGCCACGAGCGCGCAACTTGGCGCAGCGCAAACGGCTCGATACCCGCGATATTACCGGCAGCGGTCCCGACGGGCGCATCATTGAGCGCGATATTGAAGCGGCGCTGAAGAACAGACAAATCCTAAGTCCAGTTGCCCAAGCCATGCTGGACAGCGGCGACTACAGATTGGGCGAGGTCGCTGGCGGTCGCGTCAAAAAGGCTGACCTGGTGCCGGTCGCCGCATCCCGCGCTATCACCGAGACCCCGCTGCGGGGGGCGCGCCGGACGATCGCCACGCGCATGCTGCATTCGCTGCAAAGCACGGCGCAACTGACCCTGCATGCAAGCGCCGATGCGACTGCGCTGAAAGCCTTGCGCGCCCGCTTGAAAAATAGCCCTGAGGCCCTGGGACTGCGCGGCATTGGCATCAATGAGCTGCTGCTATTTGCCGTTGCCCGCACCCTGCCGCAATTCCCTGTCCTCAACGCGCTCTTTGAAAACGACACCATCTACCAATATGCGGCTGTGCATCTGGCACAAGCGGTTGATACGGAACGCGGCTTGCTGGTACCCGTGCTGCGCGATGCCGACCAACTCTCGCTGCGGGCGCTGGCGGAAGGCGCGCAAGAACTGGCGGAGGCTTGTCGCGCGGGCAAGATTTTGCCCGACCAGTTGCGGAGCGGCAGCTTCACCGTCAGCAACCTCGGCTCGCTGGGCATCGAGAGCTTCACGCCTGTCTTGAACCCGCCGCAGGTGGCTTTGCTGGGCATAGGCGCGATGCAGCTGAAGCCAATCGAAGTCGCCGGGGAAGTGACATTTGCGCCGCATATTGGCTTGTCGCTGACCATCAATCACCAGGTCGTGGATGGCGCGCCAGCCGCTCGCTTTTTGTCGGCGCTGCGCCAAAATATCGCCGCGATTGA
>VXNO01000130.1:2698-7326 GCA_009840575.1 Chloroflexota bacterium
GCGCGCCAGCCGCTCGCTTTTTGTCGGCGCTGCGCCAAAATATCGCCGCGATTGACCTGCTGGCGCTGGGATGAGATTGGCAATCGCCCAGGAAAAGGCTTCATCTAGCTCGGTGTACTCGCTGGTTAATATATTTGATCACTTTCTTTCGGTTGCTGAGGAGTGATGTAGGGGCGAGGCGGTGACTCGCCCATTGAGTTACAGACAGCAAAGGGAAGCGTCCAACTATGCCCAAATCCCTGACCATCGACCCCACGATTGCCCGCAGCCGCGCTGTCATCTGCGCGCCGCAGATCCCGGTCAATGCCTATCAGCGCGATCCAATTGCCGAAGCCGCGCAGTATTCGCGCGAGCAGTTGCTGGCGGTGTATCACGACATGCGCCTCATCCGCGAGTTTGAAAGCGCGCTGGACAGCATAAAAAGGCAAGGCGCTTATCGGGGCATCGCCTACCAGCATGGGGGACCAGCGCATCTATCCATCGGGCAAGAAGCGGCGGCGGTCGGGCAATGCCTGGCGCTAGATGTCGAAGACTTCATCCTGGGCAGCCACCGCAGCCACGGTGAGATCCTGGCGAAGGGCTTGGCGGCTATCCGCCAGCTGGAGGCGGCGCAACTGCTGCGCATTATGGAAGGTAGCATGGACGCGGTGGCGCTGCGGGTCGTGGAATCGCTGCAACGCTACGCAGATGAAAAATCGCTGGCGCGCGATTGGCTGGTTTATTGCGCCTATGCCGAGATCTTCGCCCGCGCGACTGGCTTCAACAAAGGCATGGGCGGCAGCATGCACAGCTTCTTCCCGCCTTTTGGCATCATGCCCAACAACGCCATCGTGGGTGGCAGCGCCGATATCGCCTTAGGCATGGCGCTCTACAAACGGATAAACCGCGCGCCGGGCATCGTCATTGCCAATATCGGCGATTCCTCTGTGGCCAGCGGGCCCGTCTGGGAAGCGCTTAACTTCGCCGCGATGGATCAATATCAGACCTTGTGGGATGCCGAGCTGGGTGGCGCGCCGCCGATTTTGTTTAACTTTGTCAATAATTTTTATGGCATGGGCGGGCAACCGCAAGGAGAAACTTTGGGGCATGGCATGTTGGCGCGTGTGGGCTTGGGCGTGAATGCCGATGCCATGCACGCCGAGCGCATCGATGGCTATGATCCGCTAGCTGTCGCTGATGCCACCCGCCGCAAGAAAAACCTGCTGCTGGCGAGGCGCGGACCGGCGCTGCTGGATGTCATCACCTATCGCTACAGCGGACATTCCCCCAGCGATGCCTCGTCCTACCGCGACCGTGACGAAGTCGAGCAGTGGCGCGCGCAGGATTCCCTGCGCAATTATGCCGAAACTCTCTGCCAACATGGTCATGCCGACGCCACAGCTTTGACGGAGATTGACGATGGCATCATCAGGCAGATTGAACGGGTTATCCGCGCGGCTATCGACCCGGCTTTGTCGCCAACTCTCGACCCGGCTGGCGATACTATCGGCGCGATGATGTTCTCCAACCAGACCGCCGAGGCGCTGGGCGAGCGCGAGCCCGAGGTACTGCTGCCCCTGGACGAGACGCGGCTGCGCATCACGGCGGCGAAGCACCGTTTCGGCTTCGACAGCGACGGCGCGCCCCGACCCAAGCTGCGCACCTTGACCTATGCCGAGGCGATCTTCGAAGCGATGCTGCACCGCTTTTATGCCGACCCAGGCATGATTGCCTTCGGAGAAGAAAACCGCGATTGGGGCGGGGCATTTGGCGCGTATCGCGGGCTGACCGAAGCCATTCCCTATCATCGCCTGTTCAACAGCCCCATCAGCGAAGCCGCCATCGTGGGGGTGGCGGTCGGTTACGCGCTGGCGGGCGGGCGGGCTGTGCCAGAGCTGATGTATTGCGATTTTATGGGGCGGGCGGGTGATGAGATATTCAACCAAATGGCGAAGTGGCAAGCCATGTCCGCCAATGCCCTGCGCATGCCGCTGGTGCTGCGCGTCTCAGTGGGCATGAAATACGGCGCGCAGCATTCACAAGACTGGAGCTCGCTGGTGGCGCATATCCCGGGCTTAAAAGTCTACTTCCCCGCCACGGCTTATGATGCCAAAGGTATGTTGAACCTGGCATTGCGCGGCACCGACCCGGTGGTCTTCTTTGAAAGCCAGCGTCTCTACAGCCAGCCTGAGACGGTCTTCGCGGGCGGCGTGCCGGTCGATTATTATGAAGTGCCCGAAGGCGAGCCACATATTCATCGCGTCGGCGCGGACGTCAGCATTATGTCGATAGGCGCGGCGCTGTATCGGGCGCTGGAGGCGGCGCAGCATTTGCAAAGCCAGCATGGGCTGAGCGCCGAAGTCATCGACCTGCGCTTTTTGAACCCGCTCAACTTGCAGCCGCTGCTGGAGTCGGCGCGGAAGACCGGACGCGTCCTGCTGGTTTCGGATGCGGTAGAGCGCGGCTGCTACTTGCACAGCCTGGCAAGCAACCTGAGCCAACTGGCATTTGACTTTCTGGATGCGCCGATAGCGGTCTTGGGCGCGCGCAACTGGATCACCCCGCCGGCGGAATTGGACGAGGCATTCTTCCCCAGCGCCGCCGCCATCATCGATACGATTCACCAGCGTATTTTGCCGCTGCCAGGCCATCAACCCGCCACAGACCAATCCCTAGCCGAGTTGCTGCGGCGCAGTCGGGACGGCGTCTAAATGGCTACCTTGCCCCTGATTGATGCCGCCCATCACGAGCTGCTGGCGAAGGTGGCGGCTATGTATTATGAGCGCGAGCTAACGCAGAGCCAGATCGCCACGGCGCTGGATTTGTCACGGGTGAAAGTCTATCGGCTATTAAAAGAGGCGCGCGAAACCCAGGTGGTGCGCATCTTGATCGACTATCCACTCAAACGGGCGTCTGCGCTGGAAGAGCGGCTGGCGCGGCGCTATGGCCTGCGAGAGGCGCTGGCGCTGCAATCGGGCGCGGGCGATGCCGGGCTGCTGCTGCGGGAAACGGCGCAACTGGCGGCACGTTACCTGGAAGATGCCCTCTACGCCGGCGCGACTCTGTCCATCTGTTTTGGCAGCAGCACCTATGAAGTTATCAGCGCCATCCGCCGCGACTTCCAAGCCGATGTGACTATCGTGCAAGCCACCGGCAGCCTGCCCCAGGCGTTGAAAGAATACGACAGCTCGGCTCTAACGCGGCAACTGGCGCAGAAGCTGGGCGGGCAAGCGCAATATCTGTCATCGCCCTTGCTGGCGGATAGCCCCGAAGCCGCCGCGATCATCCGTCAGCAGGCGGTGGTCGGGCAGACTTTGGCGCAGGTACGACGCGCGGATATCGCCCTGGTCGGCATCGGCAACCTCGACCCGGCGACATCGGGCTTCCTGCGCGCGGGCGTCGCCGACTCTAGCCAGCTTCGCGCTTATCGGGGCGGCGGCGCGGTCGGCGATATGGCTTGGCAGATATTCGATAGCGCCGGGCAGCTCTTCCCCTGCGAGCTGAACGAGCGCATCATTGGCGTTACATTGGACGAGCTGCGCGCCGTGCCGCAGACCATCGCTGTAGCTGTGGGAGAAAACAAAGCGCGCGCCATCCACGGGGCTTTATGCAGCGGCGCAATCAATGTGCTGGTTACTGACGAGCAGACAGCGACTCATGTGCTGGCGACATCACCTGCAGCTCACAGGCCCGTCATGTAGGGGCGAGGCAGTGACTCGCCCGCAGCCACGGATTCTGTGGATAAATGTAGAGATGTACGCGAAAAACAATCTTTGCGCCCTTTGTGTCTTTGCGCTTTGATTTCACAATGTAGAGGAGAATACCCATGCCAATCGGACAAGTAACGCAACAGTGCAAAATCGCGGCGGGTTTGTTTTGGGCGGATTACGCTGTGCTGGGCGCGCAGACGGGCGAACTCGAAGCGGCGGGCGTTGACTGGCTGCATATTGAAGTGCGCGATGGCAAGTACATGGATTTCGGCATGCCTCGCGGCGGCTACGATATCATTGAAGCCGTCTGCAAGAGCACATCGTTGGAGGTCGAAGCGCAACTACAGATGATGCGCCCCGGCTTTAGCGTCTTCGACCAGTTGGCTGACCTGGGTGTCAGTCTGATTAGCCTGCCGCTGGAGACGACCAATGAGATGATCTTCCAAAACATCACCTACATCAAAGAGAAGCTGGGTTTGAAAGTGGGTGTCTGGGCTTGGCAGGGCGTGCCGGCGGCTGCCTTTGAGCAGTTCATTCATCCGCATATCGACATCATTGAATACGAAAGCCGCGCGCCATTTTGGAAAGCCACGACTGGCGGCGGCAGCCCGCATACCATTGACCCCAGCGTCTTGCGCACCATCCGCCAGTTGCACGAGATGATTGCGGAAGCCGGTATGAGCGACCGCATCGAGCTAATGGAAGATGGCGGCTTGAATGCGGGCAATGTCGGCGAGTTCATCGCGGCTGGCATGACCGTCGGCGAGTTTTCATCGCCGCTGCTGAAAGGACCCAATGGCAAGCTGCAGCCCGGCACAGGCGAAATCACGGCTGCGGTGCAGAAGCTGCGCGCGGCTATGAATAAGCAGACGCAGTCATGATCCTGCCACAGAAGTAAGTGCAGGTAAGTCTTGCGACTACAGCCCCCATCCCCGGCCC
>VXNO01000083.1 GCA_009840575.1 Chloroflexota bacterium
TGGACGGATCGGCATAGTGCGCGCGGAATTGCGCCAGCGCCCAGTCGGTGATGTTCTCGCGGCGGTTGCTGCCATCTGCGTCGTATGTGTAGAAGGGGAAGCATTGGGCTTTTTCGAATGCTAAATCAATGGTGATTATCGAGTTTGTAAGCAAGCAGCCAAAGCCCTTGCGGTCTCCAATACCTGCAACACAAATTACTGTGTTCTCCGATTCGGACTGTGTATTTGGAAAGAAATGTCTGAATTGTCCTGGGCGGTCGATTAGCAGTTGATCGTAGTACACAGATTTCTTGACAAATGGCCTATATAAGCCTTTACGAATACGGTCGCGCTGAAATCTTGCTGTCGCGCCGCGCTTCAAATGTCGTTTCAGCGTCGCACTCCAAGCAATTTTGTCGTAATCTACAAAGTCATCGATGCTGATTTTCTTGTCAAATTGCGTATAGCGATAGACTTCGTAGTTATAGTCCTTAAGGAATGCGCTGATTCGGTTCTCAAGCGTACCCTGTGCAAAGTCGTAAACGGTTGTGTCGCGGCTTGTCAGGATGCCCGGGCAATATGTCTTGAAAATAACTTCGGGATTTACCGCGCTGACTTTCTTGGCGGCTTTTGTGCCGATGGGCAGGTAGCCCGCGAATTCGTCTTCTGTGTCGCTGCGCAGCCAGGTGTGCTTGGAATTCGGGGATAGATTTTTCCAGGAAAGTGTGGTAGGCGCAGGCTTAGATGCCGCCTGCCGCCTGCCGCCTGCCGCCTGCCGCCTGCCGCCTGCCGCCTCGTAGCCGAGAAAGCAGATGCTAAATTGTCAGCTTGCGCGTTGTTCGCTAGAAACTCCAGCTTCTCTTCCTTCGTCCATTCGTCAGGGACGCGGAAGTAATAGAGCTTGCCTGGCTTTTTTGCAGACGCCATGATGCTTAGAACAGCCAAGTGAACAGAGCAGTCAATAGACGAATGTCCAGTAGATTTGTATGCGGTGTCGGGTTGTTTTCAATTTGTCCGGCTTTGGCTTGGGCTGCCATGATGTCTCCCGCGCCACCTGTCTTTGGGCAGAGTATAGCGCATAAGTGGTGTTATGGCAGAATTGATTTGATATTCTGAAGCGCATCAGGTATACTTGTTCTACATCGCAGAGAAAAGCTCAGACATAGGCGACATCATGTACACCAGAGACATCGAAATCGAACGGTTGAAATCGGAATATCTTAGTTTGCGCTCGGCGCAGGATGGCATGGTGGACTACCTGCAAGAGATGGCGCAGTCCTTGACTGAAATGAAAGATGCCATCTACCGCCTGGAAAACGCCGTCAACGCCAATCGAGAGGCGATAGCTTCATTACGAGAAGCTGTCAACGCCAATCGAGAGTCCATAGTTTCACTACGAGAAGCTGTCAACGCCAATCGAGAGGCAATTGAAGCCAATCGAGAGGCAATCGAAGCCAATCGAGAGGCAATTGAAGCTAATCGAGAGGCAATCACTGCTAATCGAAAAGCAATCGCTTCATTAGCGGAAGTTGTCGCTTCATTAGCGGAAGCAGTCAAAGCCAACCGCGCCGAAGTAGCTTTATTACGGGAAGAAGTCAAAGCGAATCGCGCGGATATAACTTCAATCATAGAAATTGTCAAAGCCAATCAAGCGACTTTGGCTGACATTCGCGCCTTCTTTGAGATTCCACCCAAACCACCGATAGGGTTCAAGACGAGCGCAGACGAGTAGCCGATCCCTGCCTGGGGCGCAAGTCCCAGGCAGCGCCAGACTCTGCCTAGGCGCTCTGCCGCGTCCGTATCGCCAAGGTAACCCCCACGCCAACGCGAATATCAAAGACGTTGCTGACCTTCTCGCCGACGCCGCTTTTGCGCAGGTTGCCGCCCAAATCCAGGTGATAGACCTTGTCAAAGTCCTGCAAGAGATGCTTGCGGAAGCCGTCAAAGGCGTAGGCGTCTACGAAGCTGTTGTTGCTGACATAACAGACGATGCCCGGTTGGTCGCCTAGCCGGTCAGTCGCCCAGCGCCAAAAGCGCACATAGGCGTCATAGAGCTGATTCTTTAGCGTGGCTTGGCTGTCTTTGGCGTAGGTCGCGCGGATGCGCCCGTCGATGACATCGTACTTGCGGTTTTTGTTGTTGTCGTTTTCGTTGAGCTGCCCAACATTGTAGGGCGGGTTGCCGATGATGACATTGATATCAGCCGCTTTCTGGCGTTCGACGCGCTCGGTGTTGGCTTCGGTGAGGAAGGTCATCTGCCGCTCGCGCGCTAGGTCCAGCGTATCGACGAAGCACAGCCCTTCGAAGGGCGCGGCTCTTCCCGTTAGCTCATAGTATTCGCGCTCGATATTCAGCGAGGCGATGTAATAAGGCATGAGCATGACTTCGTTGGCAAAGAGGCGTTCGCGATAGAAGTCCTCGAAATTACGCAGGTTGCGAGCGTGGGCGCGGCGCAGCAGGTTGACGACGAAATTGCCGGTGCCGGTGGCGGGGTCGATGATGACGACGCCTTCATCGCCGAGCTTTTTACCGAACTCGGATTCGAGCGCTTCTTCGACGGCGGCGCACATGAAGTCGACGATCTCCTGCGGCGTATAGACGATGCCATGCGTATCGGCGACTTTGACGCTGTAGCCCTGGAAAAACTTCTCATAAACGGAGTTGAGGAAACTCTGCTTGTCGCCAAAATCGAGATCTTCAGCGGCTTCTTCAATGGCTTTATGAAAAGTATCAAGCGGACCAAAGAAGTCTTTGGGGGCGAAGAACTGGCTCATCAGCGCTTGGGTTAATGCCTGCATTTTGGCTGCAATCACATTGGTTTGGGCGAAGTACGGCACATTAAAGACGCGGCGGATAATCGGCTCGGTCATCAGGTGCTGAATGAGCATTTCATCGACGGCTTCGCGGCTGATGTTGGGGTTCAGCGAGCGGCGGCATAGCTCCATGAATTCAGCGAACTTGCGCTGGAAGTCGCGATTGTCCTGGTGGGCGGCGTCGATCTTGGTTTTGAGCTGAGCGGCAATTTCGCGGATTTGCTCGCCGTAAGATTGCACGGCTTCGTTGAAACTCTGGCGGGCTTGTTCTTTGTAGTTTAAATACTGGGTGAGCAGCGCGGCGAAATTTCGCTTTTCTCGGATGGGCGTGCGGCGGACTTCGTAGCCATTTTGATAAAGGACGGCGGTGACGGTGTCTTCGAAAATGATGTTATCGAGGGGGTAGCCGACTGCCTTCTTGTTTTCGATTTCGGCGAATAGGTTATCGCTGCTGTCTTTGGCTTCCCAGAATGCGAAAGGGCGTTTCCACTCGTCGACCAGCGCGCCGTCGGGGCGGATGCGGTGCTTGCCCAGTCCTTGCGTGCTGTATTCATCAATCAGAGTCAGCTTGCGTCTTTTGCCGAGGCCGGTCAGCAATGCGCCAAAAGCGCGGCGCATGTTGCCTTCGGTGGGCTGTGCTTGGACTGCGAGCAATTCCTGGAGGGTGCGGTAGTATTTCGTCAGGTGTTGGTCACTGGGCTGGATGGTAATATTTGCCATACTGTTGCGCTTTCGCCACAATTTCGCACTGGATATTCTAGCGCGAAAGCCAGTTGGATACACCTTGTATTGCGATTGCGCTTTGTGATCTGTGGGTCCGTACAGGTCGGAATGGGATGCTTTAACCACAAAGACGCAAAGGACACAAAGATCACTGCCGCAGAGGCGCGGAGAGTTGTCTTTTGCGCAAGCGCTAACGCTGATATACTTGCTGCCTGCGCAGTGGGACAGCCAATAGGGAGATGAGGCATCGTGCAGCTAGATAAATCGCAATTGGATTTCATTCAAGCGCCGAGCGACCAGAACATCAGGTTGCTGGCACCGGCTGGCTGCGGGAAGACCTTGCGCCTGCTGCATCGCTGCAAGTTCCTGGCGGAGCACTCCGCGACCAAGCAAAATTTTTTGGTGGTCACATTCACCCGGGCTGCACGAGACGAGTTGCGTAGCAGAGTTAACGAGGATCCTGGATTTGCTGATATCCGAGATCTGGTCGAAATCTCGACTCTGAATTCTTGGGGATATAGACAGATAAAGCGAGAAGCCTTTAGTCCTAAGTTGATCACATCAAGGCGCGACTTTCACTTTACAATGCGCAATCAGCTACAACCTGTGTGGCGAAACCACGAACAAGTGAGGGGCGCAATTCAAAGTAGTAATCGATGGAAAAGCGCAAACGCTCCCCGAAATCTTATGGACATGATAGACTCGCTAAAGACACTTGGGTTTGATCACAAGAGACAATCTTCTCTTGAAGGATTCAACCATCATTGGAAGGAACTTGAGGGGCAAGGTTTGGGCTGGCGCTTGCAGGAACAGGTCGACCAGCTTATCAAGTTCGACGTCCTCACCGAGTCTGCGACAAGTGCAAAGGACTTCTACTGCGCATTCTATCAATTCTGGGTTGAAGCTACCGCACGCCTAATTGATGAGGCGACCTTCACGCTTGAAGACCAGAAGTACTTTGCGTACCAGCACGAACAAACGAATGTTGACAATCGAGGGTTTCTCTCTGGCGCAGCAGCTTTAGGCCATGTATTTGTAGACGAATTCCAAGACATCAATCCTCTCGATCTCGCTTTGGTGCGAGCGATGGTTAAGCGCCGTCGCGCAACATTAACCATCGCTGGTGATGATGACCAGGCGATCTTCGAATGGCGCGGCGCGACGCCGGAGTACATTCTTGAGCCAGATAAATTCTTACGTACACGTAGGCGTTTTGTAACGCATACGCTGGCAACAAATTACCGCTCGCCCTCCAACATTGTCCTGCGGTCGCAGTCGCTCATCAAGCACAATAAAAGACGCGTAGCAAAACAGATCAGCTCTAACTCCTTGAAAAACGCTCAGATTGACATCAAGAAACTAGATACTTTGCGCGACTCTTTGAACTATGTACACAAGCTGTTGAATTCCTCGATCTCACAGGGGACAAGCCCGAGCCGTCTTGCGCTCATTAGCAGGAAGCGAAGCCAGATCATTCCTTATCAGGTTTTCTTCGCCTCAAAGGACATCCCATTTTGCGCCGCCGAAGACTTGCAAGTGTTCTTGAGCGCCACTTTTGAGCGCCTAATTCGCTTGCTGACCGTCAAAGAAGATGCAGACCGGCGGCGCAGCGCATCAAACGTCCTGAACGACATCACGTTCTTTTGCGACTATGTCAAGCGATATCCCCTCAACAAGAAAACAAAACTCGCGCTAAAAAGTCACTTGCTATCTTCCCGGCCTCGAACAATCAGAGACGGAATCGACGCACTGGCGGACTATCATGGAGAATTGAAAGGCAAAAATGTTGATGGTGAAACCAGCTTGGATATGGCGGATGCAATCTCGCAGTTCATTGATGCCGAATCCGTAACTGATGCTCTGCTCTCACTAAGCACAGATTTTGAAGGTTTTCAGTACGATTTCGGCAAAAGCGAAGAAGATATATTCTTTGCTGACCCGCCGTTTTTATACTTGGCTGAGTATGCACGCCAATACGAAGATGACTTTGCTTCATTCGTTGATGACATCGAGGTAGCAAAAGACACCTTGGTATACACGCCACCCTTTGAAGACGATGTAAGTGATGAAAACTTGTTCAAACGGCCAATTCACTTAATGACAGCATTACGAGCCAAAGGCAAGGAATTCGACAAAGTAGTTCTCCTAGATGTTCAAGATCAGATTTGGCCCAACAGAAATGCTCGCACACAACAGCAGCTCGAAGCCGAGCGCCGCGTATTCTATGTCGCATTCACCCGCGCCCGAGAGCAAGTTACCATGCTCCTGCACAAGGGCGCAGTACCATCGCCATACATTCAAGAACTTGGGCTCTAGCGAGATTCCCCAACAACAGGAGCGTTCCCAGTGGCTGATGAGAAACAGGCAAAGACGAAGCATCGGCAACAGATGAAGGCTTCAAAAAAGCGCCGCAGGACTCTGTTGCTGGCTGCGCTGGCGGTTTTCGCGCTGGTAGCAGTTGGCGCACTGGCATTCGTGTTGCATGAAGAAGCGCGTAACGAAGGCACAGTGACCGTAATTAGCGCCAAGCACTCCGAGCAGGGAAAACTTGGCAAAGCGCTTTTCAATGAAACCTGCGCCGAATGTCATGGTGTCAATGGCTCTGGCACGATGCAAGGACCGCCCCTCGTGCACATCATCTACGAGCCGCGCCACCATTCCGACAAAGCTTTCTACCTGGCTGTGACCAGTGGCGTGCGCCAACATCATTGGACCTATGGCGATATGCTGCCCCAGCCTCATGTCTCGCCTGACGATGTAACCAAGATCATCCGCTTTATTCGTGAGTTGCAAGTGGCCAACGGCATCAGCTAAATGCAGCAGCGCTCGCGATTGCCTTGGCAGGTTTCTTGCGCGAAAGCCAGTTGGATACACCTTGTATTGCATTTGCGCTTTGTGATATATTGAACGAATGCAGGTCTCGGGCTTGAACGCACCGCCTCATGCTGGCGCAAAGGAAGGACGACAACAGCCTATGGCAACAGCAGAATCCACCAGTCCGCGCATGATGAGAGCGGCGGCAGTACGACAATCCGCCGCGCCCGGCATACAAGTCGCCGCGCCCAGCCGACGAGAGTTCCTCTATTACATCTGGGGTGCCTCTATCGCGTTGCTGCTGGGCGAGTCGACTGCTGGCTTGATCTGGTTCGCCTTCCCGCGCTTCAAAGAGGGCGAGTTCGGCGGCACATTCGCCTTTAATCCCGAAGAGCTGCCGGCGGTTGGCGCAGCGCCGACTTCGGTGCCGGCGGGTCGCTTCCATGTAACCCTCACCAGCGAGGGCTTGCGCGCGCTCTATGGCGTCTGCACGCATCTCGGCTGCCTGCCCAAATGGGTGCCCACCAACAGCCGCTTCGAGTGCCCCTGCCACGGCTCCAAGTTTCAATTGAGCGGCGACTGGATCGAAGGACCCGCCCCGCGCAACCTCGATCTCTTCATTGCCAGGGTGACTTACGCCGACGGCACGACGTTGGAGACGCCGGCTGGCGGCGGCGCGATCCCGCTTGACCTCAACCGACAGATCACCAGCATCCAAATCGACACCGGCGCGCGCATCACCGGGGCGCTGCACTAAGCTGACTCACCTAGCCTGAAGAGACGCGAGGCGCAACTATGAGCATCCTCCCCTTCCCCTCATTCCTGGACGATGTCAAGGAAAAAGGCTTCAAAAAAGCCGTCTTCGAGGGCATTGACGATTCCGTAGAGCGCTTGACCGCGGGCTTGAATGTGCAAGACCTGCGCGAGGCCTTCCGCGGCGAGACACCCAGCCGCCGCCCCAACCCGCGCCTGACCCCTCATGCCGATGGCTTTTGGCTGCACATGCGCCCGTCTTATTTCAACCGCGATGTAACCGGCATGTATCCCAGCTTCCGCCTGGGCTGGCTATCGACCTATTTTGTCTTCTTTGAAACTATCACCGGCATCCTGCTGATGCTCTGGTACACGCCGTCGCCGGAGATTGCCTATGGCGACATGCTGACCATCCTCAGCAATGTGCCGCTGGGACAGTTGATGCGCGATATGCACCGGCTGGGCGCGGAGTTTATGGTCGCGGTGGTGGCGCTGCACATGATGCGCACCTGGATCACCGGCAGTTATAAAAAACCGCGCCAATTCACCTGGTTTAGCGGGCTGCTGCTGCTGGTGATTACCGGCTTTTTGAGTTTTTCCGGCTACCTGCTGCCTTGGGATCAGCTTGCGCTGTGGGCGGTAACGATCGGCGCGTCTATGGCGGAAGCGACGCCGGTGGTCGGCGACCAGGTCAACCTGCTGCTGCGCGGCGCTCCCGAGCTGGGCGCGAACGGCTTGCTGCGCTTTTATCTGCTGCATGTGCTGGCGCTGCCGGCGCTGCTCTTTGTGATGACGGGCGTGCATTATTACAAGGTCATCATCCATGGGCACAGCCTGCCGCCGCAGAAAGAAAATATCGGCGAAGATTCCGCCAAGCGCGTGCCGCTGGACAAGCGCGTGTACTTCATCCCCGATGTGCTGACCAACGAAATGATGTGGCTGGGCGCGGTTACCTTCATCATCACCGTGCTGTGCATCTGGTTCTATCATGCGCCGCTGGAGAACCATGCCGACCCGCAGGTTACGCCACTGGGCACGACAGCGCCCTGGTACTTCTTGTGGATCCAAGGCGCGCTCAAGCTCGGCGACAAGTTCTTCTGGGGCGTCGCCTTCCCCACTATCGCCTTGGGCGCATTGGCGCTGCTGCCTTACCTGGATGTTACGCCCAGCCGCCGCTTTGCCCACCGCCGCGTTATGCTGACGCTGGCTATGCTGCTGGTCTCGGTTACGACCATCCTCAGCTATATGGGGCTGGCGAAGTTCGCCGTGCAGACTTCGGCTGAGACAGAGATTGTGCATGAATTGACATTCGAGCCGGCGCACAGCAAAGTCGGCATTGGGCGCACCATTCCCTTCGACCAGATGATCGTCGGCGCGTATACCACCGCCCAGTTGCACGGGCGCGAAGGCATGTCGGCGGCGGATATCATCGCCGAAATCAACGCCGAAACGCAAGCTAACGGGCAGTTCGCGCAGATGCTGGATGAGCTAAAAAATCAGCATGTCAGCGCCAACCAACTGCCGCTGCGCTTCCGCGCCATCCCCGCAGATGAAGCGCCGAAATTGATGCAGGTGATGCAAGAGTTTGAGCATCATCTGGCGCAGGAGCCGGTCGAGCTGCCCAATGTCTGGGGCGCGCTGGTCATCACCGACAACCAGGCGGGCTTGAAGCGGCTTGACTGGGTCGTCAGTTGGGATACCGTGCAGATTGAAGGCGGCGAGGTCATGACCGACGATGACGGCGAGCCCGTCATGGTCTATGCGACAGAAGAAGCGCCGATGCTGGATGAGGCCGGCGAGCCCATGCTGGATGACGATGGCGCGCCGATGATGCAAGAAGTAACGATGATGGATGACGCTGGCAACCCAATTCCCAAGCGCCGCATCTATAGCGGACATCTCTTCATCCACCAGGAATCGGCTTACTTTGACTAGGCGGGAAGCGCCAGGCTGAGCGAGGCAGACACAGGATACCCACGATGAATCTATTGGTGATCAGGTCTATCGAATCGCGCATTCTGACGGGCATCACGATGTTTGTCGGCATCATGATCCTGGTGGGCTGGGTGGCAATCAACGAAGAAGCGCGCATGCAGGCATTCGTGCGCCAGCATACCGGGCGCTCCATCGAACGCGGCGCTGAGCTATACGCCTCGCTTTGCTCCGAATGCCATGGCGAAGAAGGCCATGGCGCTGGCGATCGCGCGCCGGGGCTGAACAATCCGCATCTCTTTGGGTTTGACCCGGTCGGCGAGCAGACAGCCGCCATCACTACCGCCACCCGCACCCTGGTTCGCTTCACAGAAGATACCGATAGCCTGCTCGCAGAGTTCACCGATGCCGATAATCCCCCCGACGCCGAGCGCCAAGATGAAATCCTGGCGCAGTTGGAGGAACTGGAAGCGCAAATCAGCGAGCAGCAAACGCTGATTGAAACGGCAGTCGCCGAGCGCGCCGCCACCCTGGAGACCCTGGATACCGCAGTGGACAATGGCTTGTTCCCGCTTTGGGATAGCGTCGTCGATATCGAAACGACCAGCGATAATGAAGTCGAAGTCTTCTTCAACAACAATGGCACGCGCCTGGCGCAAGTCGGCTGGGCGGGCGACCTGCAGGGCTATGTCGTAACCACGCTCATCCATGGCCGCCCCGGCAGCGCGCGCGTCTACCCCAACAGCACAGGCATGGCTGCCTGGTCACAGACGGCTGGCGGCCCCTTGCGCCAAGACCAAATCGAAGACCTGGCTGCCTACATCATTAACTGGGACAAAGGCGCGAACTGGACGACCGAAGATTTCCTCGCCGTCGCTCAATATGGCAAGCCGCTGGCGGATGGCTCCTTGCCCAGCGAACCGCCACCGCCGCCGGCTGGCGACAACGTAGCCGGCATCCTGGCGCGCTGGGCAGAGATGGAAATCGTCGGCAGTCCCGCCACTGGCGAGCTGCTCTATGATGCCGAATTTGGCTGCACTGACTGCCACACCAATGGCGCTTCCGCCCCGGACACAGTCGGCACAGCCACGCGCGTCCGCACCGAACGGTTAACCCTGCCGCAATTCGCTGGCTACACGGTCGAGCAATACTTGGTCGAAAGCATCACGCGCCCCGGCGATTATGTGGTCGATGGCTACAGTTCGGGATTGATGCCGTCCAATTTCGGCGCGCGCATGACCGACCAGCAACTGGCGGATATCGTCGCCTTCTTGCTGACTCAGGAATAGCCGCCGAGCAAATCTAGCCCATCCCTCTGTCCTCTTGCCCCGTACCAACGACGGGGCTAGCCAGGCGCGAGAGCCGCTGGTTCGCAGGGTTTTTTATGGACTCCCGGTTGAATCGCTCCGATCCTACATGGCGAAAACTGTCTCGCAGCAGCCTTCCCCTCATTGCTATCGGGGGGGCGAGAGGGGTAGACCATAAACCCGCGATTCGCCTGACCATGCTGCTTGTCTGCTTGCTGCTGGCAGTGCCGCCGACACTGTCGCAAGATTCGCCGTCAGCCGGCTGCGCCGCCGAAGAGTTGCTTCGCCAACAGCAGACGGTCGCCGAGTTCTTGCCGCTAGACTTCGCCGCTGACCACGCGCAGGCAATCGCCAATCTGTACCGGCTCGGCGCGCTCTATCAATCTATGGCGCTGTATTGCGACTATCAGCCCAATGCGGTTGAAGTGAACGCCTTGCTTGAGCGGGCTTTGGAATACGTCTCGCTGGACGAGCTGATCGCGGCGCAATCGGTCGGGCGGGATATTGATGCGATAATGACGGAACTGGACGAGGTCTATGGCGATCCGCTGGCGGGCCAACAACTGTATAATGGCGCGCAGCCGGCTTTGGGCGGGGTCATGCTGGGCTGTTCGGGCTGTCATGAAAATGTAGCATCCGCCCCGCTGACGGCTGGCACCTGGACGCGCGCCGACGAGACCCGCTTGTCACTGCCACAATTCGCAGATTATGATGTCCGCCGCTACCTGGTGGAAAGCATCGTCCAGCCCAGCGCCTACCTCGCGCCCGACTATGATGATATCATGCCCGATTTTTACGCCGGGCAACTGACCACGCAGCAGCTTGCCGACCTGGTGGCTTACCTGGAAAGCCAGGATCAACTGCTGGATGATGTCTAATTGTGGTATGCTGAAGGCGATTCTGGGGTAGGGGAGACAAAGGCATGAACGCGCAGTTGAGCCGAGCGGACACCATCATGGCGAAGCTGCTCTTGGTGAGCGCCGATGCCGCTGCGCGCAAGCCGTCGGCGCGCCGGGCAGAAAACGTCTTGACTTTGTCGCTGATGTTCTCGGGCATCCGCTGTCTGCTGCAATATGCGCTGCTGCCATTTCTGCTGCCGCTGCTGGGCTTGGCTGCCGATGTCGCCGTGCCTATCCTGCTGCTCATCAATCTGCTGGCGATGGCGTCGATTTTCTTCAGCCTGCGGCGCTTTTGGACGATTGGCTATGCCCACCGCTGGCGCTACCTGGTCGTGGCGGGCACAGCGCTGATCTTGCTGGTCGCTTTTACTGCTTACGATATCCTGCTATTGAGCGGCAGCTAGCCAACCCTGTATCCGCCGGCGCTTTGTCGCTAGAATGGCGTGATAGGCAGCCTAGATGGGAGTCTGAGCGATGAGAACGATTCGCATCCACAGCATCCTGTGCGTGTTTGTGCTATTTTTCGCGCTGGGCAGCGCCTCTGCCCAGGATTCGGCGGCGCAATCTTCGCCCGCCGGCTTGTCCATGCTGGTGCTCTTCGTTGGCATCGCGGGTATTGTTGGCGTCTTTGCCATTCGCTGGAGTCAATCGACCGGCGACAACGATGACGCCGCAGACTGAGGGCTCCATGTCGCAAGCCGACTGGGAAAAACCCAAACATCCCCTCAAACGCAAGCGCTCGCAGCGCCTGCAGTTCATCACCGCGGGCGCAGTCCTCCTGGTTTCGCTGCTATATCTGCTGGTCTCGGGCACCTTGCAGGGCGCGCGCTACTTTATCACCGTGGCCGAAGTCCTGGAGGATCCCGCGCATCACGGCCCTACCCTGCGGGTGTCGGGCGCAGTCGATGGCGAAAGCATTGACTACGACAGCGAAAATGCCATCATCCGCTTCGAGATTGTGCATATCCCCAGCCAGTATGATGACCTGGCGCAGGCGCTGCACGCGGCGCTCTCCGACGACGCAGCCCCGCGCATGAAAATCGTCGTCGCAGACGCCGCCATCCCCGACTTGCTGCAGCACGAAGCGCAAGCTATCCTCACCGGCGCGCTGGAAAGCGATGGCATCTTCCACGCCAGCGAGCTGCTGCTGAAATGCCCGAGCCGCTTTGAAGAAAGCAGCCCGCCCGAAGCCCTGGGGCAAATCCCGGAACACAACTGATGCTGGCTGAGCTGGGACTGGCGGCGCTGACGTTGGCTTTGGCTGGCGCGCTCTATGCCATAGTCGCTTGCCTGTACAGCGTCCGCGCTGGCGAGGTGCGCTGGCTGCAAAGCGGGCGCAATGCCGCGCTCTTGACCTGCCCGGCGCTGTTGCTGGCGACAGGCGCTTTGGCCATCGCCCTCTTGACCGAGCAGTATCAGCTAAGTTATGTCTATCAGGCAAGCGACCCGGGTACGCCGACGCTCTATCGCTTCACGGCGCTTTGGGGCGCGCAGCGAGGCTCGCTGCTCTTTTGGTCACTGCTGATGAGCGGCTTCATCGCGGGGGCGATCCTTCTAAACTGGCGGGACGAAAGGCGGCTGATGCCTTTTGCTATCCCTATCATGATGGCGTCGCTGGCTTTCTTCGTCGGCTTGTCCCTCTTCATCGAGAACCCATTCGAGCGCTGGTGGATCCTGGTTGACATGCCGGCGGAGCAGCAAGCGGTTTCCAGCGCGCTCATCCCGCCGCGGGCTGTGCCGCCGAGCGAAGCCAGCTTGCAGGCTGGCGCGGAGGGCATGAATCCCTTGCTGCGTCACTTCGGCATGGTCATCCACCCACCCATGCTTTATTTGGGTTTTGTGGGCTTCACGATACCTTTTGCTTTTGCCGTCGCCGCGCTGGCTTCGGGCGACCTGTCCAACAACTGGCTCCGCGCGACGCGGCGCTGGTCTTTGCTCGCCTGGCTTTTTCTGAGCCTCGGGTTGATCCTGGGCGGGCGCTGGGCTTATGATGTGCTGGGCTGGGGCGGCTACTGGGGCTGGGACCCGGTCGAGAACGCGGCGTTTTTGCCTTGGCTGGTGGGCACGGCATTCATCCACAGCGTGATGATCCAGGAAAAGCGCGGCATGTTAAAAGTGTGGAATATGCTGCTGGTCATCGCGGCTTTCTCGGCGGTGATGTTCGGCACATTCGCCACCCGCAGCGGCGTCATCGATAGCGTGCACAGCTTCGCCCGCAGCGAAGTCGGCTTCCCCATGCTGGCATTTTGGGCGGCGATGACCCTGCTGGCGCTGGCGCTATTGGCTTGGCGCTGGCGGCAGGGCGCGCTGCGCGATGAGCGGCAGTTCGCTGCGTTGTTGAGCCGTGAATCGCTGTTTGTTTTGAACAATGTCATCTTCATCGCGCTCTTCGTAGCGATATTCTGGGGCAGCTTCGGCTTGCCGATCACATCAGAATTGTTCTTGGGCAAAGAAGTTACCATCGGCGCGCCGACATTCGAGTTCTATGTCGTGCCGCTTTTCATCGCCATGTACATCTTGATGGGGGTGGCGCCACTCGCGGCTTGGGGTGGCATGGCGCTCTCGCGGCTGGGCGGGATGTTAAGGCTGCCGCTGCTGCTGACTGCCTTGAGCGTGTTGGTATTGACAATCATCGGTACCGACCTGCTGGTGGCGGCGCTGGGTTATGGGGTTGTGCTGTTTGCGGCTTTTGTCGCGCTGGTGGAGGTTGCTCGCGGCGTGGCGGCGCGGCGACGCCTCCTGGGCGAGAATCCCCTGCGCGCATTTGTGGCGCTCTTCGGACGCAACCAGCGGCGCTACGGCGGGTATATCGTGCATCTGGGTGTGACGGTCATCGGCATCGGCGTCATCGGCAGCACAATTTTCCAAACCGAAGAACAGCATACCTTGAACCGCGGCGAGACGGTCACCATTCAAGATTATTCGCTGCGCTACGAAGACTTCCTGCGCGCGCAGGCGGTCGATGGACGACTGATGAATATCGCCTCGCTGGTCATATTGCGGCATGGCGACGAGGTGGCGCGAATCCGCCCGCGCATTGATGAATATCCGCAACTCCCCATGAGCATCGCCGGCGCACACAGCACCCTCGAAAATGACTTTTATGTCTTGCTGATCCGTGGCGATCGCCAGCGCGCAACCTTCCGTATTTATATCAATCCGCTGGTGAATCTGGTCTGGTGGGGCGGCTTGCTGCTGATTTTGGGCACAGCCATCGCCGCCTATCCAAAGGCGCAGCGCTGATGAAATATCGCTCGCCGCTTCGCTATCTTGCCAGCCTGACCCTCGTCTTTGTATGCGCCTGGCTGACGGCAGCGCAGGCATCGGACAATGCGGTCAACCAGGTGGCGCAGCGCATGTACTGCCCGGTCTGCGAGAATATCCCGCTGGACGAATGTTTGACTAGCGCCTGCCAGGAATGGAAAGAAGAAATTCGTAGCCAACTGGTGGCTGGCAAATCCGAGCAAGCTATCATCGATAGCTTCGTGGCGCGATTTGGCGATCATGTCGTCGGCGTGCCGGTTGACCCGTTGCTGCGCGCTTTGACGGTTTTGCTGCCGCTGGCTGCTACGGCGCTGGCATTGGGCGTCGGCGTCTTCACCTTTCGGCGCTTTGCTGCGGGCAAGGCACAGCCAGCCACCCCCGCCAAGTACGAAGATTCCGCAGCAGCCTATCGCCAGCGTGTGGAAGCCGATGTGCGAGCGCGGCGCTGACCAGCCATGACGGGAATCGAACGCGCCACCCCACGAATCGCCGCCCGCTGGGGCTGCCCGGCGCTGCTGCTCGGCGTGGTTCTTGCGACCCTCGTGCTGGGCGCGCAGCTTGCCGAGCGCAACCGAGGCCGCCCTGCCAGCGGACCTGCGCCCGACTTTGAGCTGCGGCTATTCACTGGCGAATCCATCCGCCTAAGCGACCTGCGCGAGCAAGTCGTCCTGCTCAACTTCTGGGCGAGCTGGTGCCCGCCTTGCCGCGCCGAAGCCCCCGACCTGCAAGCGCTGCACGAAGATTTCGCCAGTAGCGGACTGCGCGTCATCGGCGTGAACATGCTGGAGAGCTCGCCCGCCAAAGCCAAAGCCTTCATAGACGAGCTAGGAATCGGCTATGCCAATGGCGAAGATATCGAGCAGCGCATCGCCCGCTTGTATCGCGTCGAAGCGCCACCAGAAAGTTTCCTGATCGACCGCCGCGGGCAGGTGCGCCATGTCTATATCGGCAGCATCCGCTATGCCATCATCAACGGCAAAGTTGAGTCGCTGCTGGCGGAGGCGGCATGAGCCTGGCTGGCTTGCTCGTCGCGCTGCTTATGACGGCGCTCGCGCTGAGCATCGTGGTCTATCCCTTGCTGCGGCGGGAGACACCTCCTGACCAACACAGTTCGCCCCGCGACCTGGAAACGAGCTACCGGCGCGCGCTGATCAACATCCGCGACCTGGACGAAGACTTCGCTACCGGCAAGCTGAATGCGCGCAGCTATGACGATGAACGCGAAAGCCTGGTGCAGCGCGGCATGGACTTGCTGCGTCAGCTGGACGAGCAGGCGAGGAAGGGCGACGCATGAATCCGCGCAGGGGCTGCTTGCGGTTCCTTGGCCTACCCCACCCCCACCCCGAAGCATCAGGGAGGGGCGCTAAGGCAGGCGGAATCGTGATTCTGTGTGGGTTTCGATGTCCAGGCGAATGCGTGGCGAAATCTTCCCCCCATTGCTATGGGGGGGGCGAGGGGAGTGGACCACTAGCGGCAAACCCTTACACTTTCATTCCAACGACTTATTTGCGCTTACTTCTGCGTCTCTGTGGTGCATTAAGTTTAAGAAATTGCATTTTGCTGCTGCTGGCTTGTTGCCTAGCTGCCTGCACGAACCTGAGTGGCGAGCCGGAAATCGCCGCCACCTTGCCGCCCGAAGCTGCGCAAAGCCGCTGGATGCCCGATATCCACAATGGCGCGCGACTCTTCGCCGAGCACTGTACGGATTGCCATGGCATCACAGGCGATGGCAGAGGCAGCTTGGTCTTGGCGGGCACCGTGCAGCAGCCGCGCGACTTGACCGACCAGGCGCTGATTTCAGCCGCATCGCCGCTGGAATTCTTCACGATCATCAGCGAAGGCAGGCTCGAAAAGCTGATGCCGCCCTGGCAAGCGGCTTTGAGCAAGCCGCAACGCTGGGATGTGGCGCTCTATGCCTACACCTTGCGCTATGACGATGCGCTGCTGGCGGCGGGTGAATCGCTCTGGCAGCGGCTCTGCGCGGGTTGCGCCCCGCCAGACACAATCCCGCCAGTCTATAGCGATGTGGCTTTTGGACGGCAACTGGCTTTGGCGGGAGCGCTCGCGGATGCGGACTATGCGGCGCTAGCGGCTTTCCTGCGCGCGCAAAGCCTGCAAACGCCGACAGTGACGATAACGGGCACAGTGCAGAATGGCACGGCGGACGGGCTTGTGCCAAGCGATACGGTGGTGCAGCTGCAAGTTGGCAATCCCCAGAGCGGCTACAGCGTGACAGAAACCCGCCTGGATGCCGCCGGGCGTTTTCGCTTTGAGCAAGTGCGGCGCGCGGACGACCTCGGCTATGCCTTGGGCGCGGTCTATGCCGGGCGGCTTTTCAGCTTGCGCCTGCCATTGGAATCGCTGGCGGATGAACAGACGCTCTATATCTATGAAGCCACCAGCGACCCGCGCGTCATCACCATTTCGCGCATGGACCTGCGCATGGCGGCGGCGCGGCTGGAAGACAGGGGCGCTGGGCTGGTCGTCGAGCAAGCCCTTGGCTTCCGCAACGAGTCCGACCGCATCTACACCAGCGGGCGCGGCTTTGATGATGGGCGTGAAGCCAGCTTGCTCATGCAGTTGCCGGCGGGCGCGTCATGGCTGGGAGAAGTCGACACCACTCGCTATGTCGTCATTGAGGGGCTGGCGGGCTTGCCCAATTCGCTGATTGACACGTTGCCCGTGCCGCCCGGCGACCAGCACGAAATCGCCTTTGCCTACTTTCTGCCCTATGCGGACGGGCTGGAATTCGCGCAGGACTTCAACAACTTGCTGGATGCCGATGTGACTGTGGCGCTGCCAAGCTCGCTGCGCATCGACGGCGCATTTGAGCAAACCGAGTCGGGAGTAACGAAGACTTATGTCGGGCAGTTGGCAATGCAGCAAGACCCCGCGCTGCGCTTCATAATCACTGACGACCCTTTTGCCACCAGCAGCGATGATGCGCAGGTCATCACCAGCGAGGCGCTGCTGCCTTTGCTCCTGGCTGCGGGGGGCGTATTGGCATCGGCTGGCGGGCTGGCGCTGCTGCTATTGCGGCGACCCGCCCCTGCAAGCGCCGAGATAAACAAACTGACCAGCGAGCTTGCCCAACTGGAGCGCGACCACGACCAAGGGCGCATCAATCACGACCTCTACCATCATCGGCGACGGGAGCTGCAAGCGCGGCTGTCGGCGCTACGGGAAAAGCCATCATGAGCCGGCGCGGGCTGATTGAAGTCAAGCAGCTGCACAAGCATTTCGCTTGGGTGCCTGCCTTGCGCGGGCTGGATTTTGTCGTGCAGCGCGGGGAGTGCGCCTTGCTGCTGGGCGCGAACGGCAGCGGAAAATCGACCTTGCTGCGACTGCTCTGTGGTTTGAGCCGCGCAAGCAGCGGCAGCATTCGCATCGGCGGCTGGTTGCTGCCCGAAGAAGCGCCGGCTGTGCGCGCGCAGATCGGCTTGCTGGCGCACCGCCCGCTGCTGTATGCGAATCTGACCGCGCGTGAGAACCTGGACTTCTTCGCCGCGCTCTACAATATCGCTCCAGCCGAACGGACGCGCCGCCGCGACGACTTGCTGCAGCAGGTGGGCTTGGCTGCCCGCGCCGATGGACTGGTGCGGGATTTTTCGCGCGGGATGCAGCAACGGCTCAGCCTGGCGCGCGCCCTCTTGCATCAGCCCGACTTGCTCTTGCTGGACGAGCCGTATACGGGTTTGGACGAGGCTGGCTGCGCCATTCTCGATGGGCTGCTGGCGGCTGCGTCGGCGGGCGGCTGCACCATTATCATGAGCACGCATCAACTGGAGCGAATGCCGTCCATGGTCGACCGCGCCCTGATCCTGTCCGATGGTTCGTTGGTTTATGCCGGGCAGGCGAATAAGGACCTCGCCGCCTTGGTTCGGCAAGCGACCAATAGCGCATGAAGACCCCGTTTGTCGCCGCCGTCCGCGCTATCGTCAGCAAAGACTTAAGAGCCGAATGGCGCTCACGAGAGTTGGTCAGCGCGATGGCGCTCTTCAGCCTGTTGACCGTGCTGGTCTTCAGCTTCGCGCTGGAGCTGGACAAGAGCGCGCGCGAAGCAGTCATCAGCGGCGTGCTCTGGGTGAGCTTGATATTCGCCAGCCTGCTGGGCTTCAATCGCAGCCTGTCCCTGGAGCATGATCAAGGCAGTCTGGACGCGCTGCTGTTGGCACCGGTTTCGCGCTCGGCGCTATTCGTCGGCAAGCTGCTGGGTAACTTCACTTTCACGATGCTGGTCGCGCTGATGCTGCTGCCGCTGATGACGGCGCTATATGGCGTCAACCTGCTGGATGGCTGGGCGCTGCTGACGACGGTGGTGGGCGTCTTTGGTTTCAGCGCTATTGGCACCTTGCTAGCCACCTTGGCGGTGCAGACGCGCTCCCGCGAGGCGCTGCTGCCGATTGCGCTGCTGCCGGTCTGCCTGCCTTTTTTACTGACGGCGGTGCGCGCAACCAAAGGCATCCTTGGCGGCGCGCCCCAAAGCGAGTGGCAAGTCTGGCTGCAATTGCTGGCGACTATCACCAGCATTTATATGGTATTGTGCTTGCTGTTGTATCGTTTCGTGCTTGAAGAATAAACGGGCGCTACTACATTTTGCAAACTAGCCGAAAGTGGTCAACGATGACGCAACTGAAAAGTGACAGTCCGCTTGTCGCCAGCCCGCAGCCGCGTCTATTGCGCGCGCTGACGATGCTGACCGCGCTGGGATTCGCCGGCTGCCTGGTTTTGGGGCTCCTCGTCGCCGGCACCGACATCCAGCAGGGGCAGGTGCAGCGCATTTTCTATATCCACATGCCGGCTTTTTTTGGCGCGTTCACGGCTTTCGGCGCGACTGTGCTAGGCGGGCTTGTCTACCTATGGCGCGGCAGTGAAGCTTGGGACCGCATCGCGCTGGCGGGCGTCGAAGTCGGCTTGGCTTTCGCGCTGATCAACCTGCTGACCGGCGCAATCTGGGCGCGTCCAATTTGGAATACCTGGTGGACTTGGGACCCGCGCTTGACCTCGGCGGCGGTGATGTGCCTGACCTACGCGGCCTACCTGATGCTGCGCGCTGGCATCGAAAATCCGGGGCGGCGGCGCAGCCTGATGTCGGTCTATGGCATCTTCGCTTTTGTCAGCGTGCTGTTGACGCTTTTCATCATCCGCATCGTGCCCGATACCATCCACCCGGTCATCGTTGGCGCCAGCCCGCAAAATGCCCAAGGCAGCTTCGAGGCGACCAGCGGCGTGCTGCTGGCGCTGCTGCCCAGCATGATCCTGTGGCTGACAGTGATGCCAATCACCCTGATGTGGCATCGCTATCGGCTGGCGCTGCGGCAAGAAGCGGTCGACGCGCTCAAATTGAAAGCGCTGGGCGGCTGATGCGCGGGGCAAAACGAAGGGCGATATGCTTGCTGGCGCTGCTGCTGGCGCTGGGCGGCTGGACGAGCGCGCAGGACGAGAGCCCCTATTTTCAGTCAGCCGCTTTTAATGTGCCGATACTGGCCGGCTGGGAAAACCAGAGCGGGGCGGGCATAGCCCAATTTCACAATCCCGCGGCGCGCGCAACCATCCGCAGCGCCATGGCCGACGGCGCGGATGCCCCGGCGGCCGCGGCTGCCGACTTGGCTGGCTGGCAGGGCTTAAGCGAACTTGACGCGCCGGTCTATAGCGGCAAGGTCAATCTGGCCGATGGCACCTGGCATGTGCTGGCATACGACCTTGATGAAGGGCGCAGCGCCTCACAGATTGCGCGACGAGCTGACGACCGTTTCATCGTCATCAGCTTCCTGGAGAGCGACCCCGCATCACGCACGTTGATGCTGGCGATTGCGCAGGCGGATGAGAGCTTGGAAAGCCCCGCGCCTGAGCTGGATAGCGCGTTGCAGCAAGTTACGCCATTGCGGCTCGCCGAGCTGGCAGCGGCTGGCGCGTTCCAGCAGCCCGGCGGCGACTGGCTAGTCTATCATAGCGAAACGGCGCGGGCGGCTGGCAGTATCTTCGGCAACGATAGTTATATTGCGCTGCAAACAGGCTCTGCGGGCGAGCAAATGGCTCTGGGCGATTTTCTCGCGCTGGCGGATGCCTGGCAAAGCACGGCGCTGGGCTTCTTCATCACGCCCGATAATTCGCTTTATCTGTGGCTAGGGGTCGCGGTCAGCTTGCTGATGTTGCTGACGCTGATAGGCAGCTTCGCCTGGCGCGCGCGTGGGTTACGGAAAGACCTGGCGATGCTCGAAAAGCTGGCAAGCGCCGATGCCGATTAGCATGCCGCCGCGCAACCATCGTTGGCTGCTGGCGTATACAAGGGTAATCAGACAGCGCGAATCAGGAGCGGCACGATGAGCGAAGAACAGAATCCGCGGCCAGACGAAACAGAGGCTGGGGCGGAGCAGACGCCATTGGAACAATTCATTTATCATCAACGACGCGGCTTGGAAGAATTCGGCAAGGCGATGGAATCCCTGCTGCCGCCGGGCTTCCGCGAGCATACCCAGGCGGCTGGCAACGAATTCGCGACTGGCTTCCGCGTGCTGATCGACGCCGCCATTGATGAAATCAAGAAAGCCAGCGAGATGGAAGACCCCGATGCTCGCAGCGCCGCCGAACACGAACGCCAGGCGCATGCCAACCTGGCTTCGGACGAGGGCGCGGAAAGCGCAACCGGCAGTACCAGCCGCAAAATCCGCGTTGAGCTGGACGACTGAGCCCAGCGCAATCGCAACAAATCCATAATTCACCACAGAAGTAAGTGCAAGTAAGTCTTGCGACTACAGCCCCCATCCCCGGCCTCTTCCCTAGAACGAGGGAAGGGGAGTTTTTCCAGCGATTCCGTAGTATTAAAGCCCCTTCCTCATTTTGGGGAGGGGTTTGGGGTGGGGGGTAAAATGAGCATTTACGAAGCCCGCTGCTCAAAGTGGATGTTGAGGAACTTGTCTTCGAACTTGGCGCTGGTGATTTCCAGCTCTTGCAGTTCATCGGGCAGCACGATATTGCGGCGATAAGGACCTACGCTCAAGGTGATTTCATCCCGCGAGCGGAACAAATCCAGCTCTTCTTTGCGGGCGAAGCCGATCGGCACGCGCAGTAGCCAGCTCGCCTCGTCGTTATCCAGCCTCTCCAGCTTGTGCACGACGCCATCAAACAGGCGCTCGGCTGGGTTGCGCTCGCCATAGAGCTCGTCCGCCAGGCGGCGCAGCATCTCCAGCCCGCCCATTTCTTCGCCAAATAGCGGCGCTTTTAGCAGTGGCAGGCTGCCAAATGCCTCGCCCACAAATTCGATATTTTTGGCTTGGCGCTGCTTCCAGGTATCAAAGAAGGGATCGCGGATTTCGTCCGGGAAGACGCGGTTGACCAGGATGGCGTCCGTGGCGTAGTCGTAGAGGTTGAGGTAGGTATAGGTGCGTTGCGTCTCGCGGATGACCATGCGCTCGGCATTGGTAACCAGGCGGATGCTGGCATGTTCGGGGTTGGTCAACAGGTCGCGCACGCCGTCCAAGGTATCAAAGAGTAACTGCACTTGGTCCCAGGCATTTTCGGCGATATCAATGCCCAGGTCGTTTTTCTTGCCACGATTGAAAAAGCGCTGCACGGGGCGGATGACGCTATCCAGCCCGCGAGCGATGCGCATCAGCCGCTCGACCCACCAGCGCGTTACATCGGGCAGGCTGAGCAGGCGGATGGTCTCGGCGGTTGGCGCGGCATCAACAATCAAGACATCGTATTCGCCCGCCTGGAAGTATTCGCTGATCCACAGCAACTGCGCGCCTTCTTCCAAGCCGGGGATGATGGTTACTTCGGCGGCATTGACCTTGGCGATGCCCTCGCGGTTGAAGAATGCGCCCAGGTATTCCTGAATCCTGCCCCAGTATTTCTGCATGGAGTAGCGCGTGTCGATCTCCTGCGCCCACAAGTTCTCGGCGATTTGCATTGGCTCGGGGCCAACCTCCACATCCAAGGCATCGCCCAGGCTATGCGCGGTATCGGTGCTGACGACTATGGTTTTTAAGCCCAGCTCGGCACAGCGCAGCGCCGTAGCCGCTGAAATACTGGTCTTGCCAACCCCACCTTTGCCAGTGTGCACAATCACGCGCATTTGTCACCTGCCGCCTTCTGTCTACGCCCATAAAGATTCACAGCAGTATACGCGCGCTCGCCAGGAAAGTAGCGTCACAATCGCGGCGACGAGCCTCCGGGATCCAAAGCCGGGAGCATTCTGGCGAAATGACGGACATGGGGCTTGACAAAATAGAACAAATAATCTATTATCGGCGCAATGAAGACCTAATCTCACCAAGCAGGAGTAAGAATCATGCGTCCAGTTGTCCATATCGAAATTCCATCCAAAGACGATGCCGAAGCCAAAGCCTTCTACCATTCGTTGCTGGGTTGGGAAGCCATAGAAGTGCCCATGGGTCCCGACTTCACCTATGTGATGTTTAACCTGGGTGGCATGGCAACAGCGCTCGCGCCCCTCAGCGAAGCCAACAATGTCGCCCCCGGCGATGTTATCCTGTATTTCCACAGCGATGACCTGGATGCGGATATGGCGCGGGTTGGCGAGTTGGGTGGCGAGGTGCTCTTGCCGCGGCAGGATGTGCCGGGTTTCGGCTCGCTGGGCATCTTCAAAGACCCGACCGGCAACCGCGTGGCATTCTGGCAGAGCGCCGGTCCTGGCCAGGGCTAGCAGTAATCGAGAGCGAGTCACCACCTCGCCCCTACATGTTCCCTCTGTGCCGAAGGTCAGTGTCTACGCGACCCTCTGCGCCTTTGTGGCGAATGATTTTTCTACATACCAGCAATCCTTGGCGGAGGCTTTATGGCGGACTTTCCACTGCTGAAAAATTACATAGACGAGTCGCTTGTGGCACAGCTTGCCGAGCGCATTGCCACCGTGCATCCACAATTTGCGCGCACGGACTTTATCGCGGCAGCCAGCAGCGAATTACCGAACCTGGAGCTGAAAGCGCGCTTTGACTGGGTCGCTGACCAGTTGCGCGCCTGCCTGCCAGCCGACTATCCGACCGCGCTCAATATCTTGATTCGTGTCCTGGAAGACGAAGCGAGTCGTTTTGCGCTGCTGGACAAGGCTGAATACCGCCTGATGCCCATCCCGACTTTTGTATATCGGCACGGGCTTGAGCATCCCGACGCCTCGCTGGCTGCCATGCCCATTATCACCCGCCACGCCACCTGTGAGGGAGCCGTCCGCCCCTTTATTCGCCGGTATCCGACTGCCACATTGGCGAGGCTGCGGCAATGGACGCGGCACAATAACGAGCATGTGCGCCGCCTCGTCAGCGAAGGCACCCGCCCGCGCTTGCCCTGGTGGCCGCCTTTGCGTGAATTCATCGCTGATCCCGCGCATGTCCTGGCGCTGCTGGAAGATTTGAAAGACGATCCATCGCTGTATGTGCGCCGCTCGGTGGCAAACAACCTTAACGACATCAGCAAAGACCATCCGCAGCTGGTTGTGGAGCGCATGACAGCCTGGAGCGAGGGCGCGAGCAAAGAGCGAGGTTGGCTCATCAACCATGCGCTGCGCACATTGGTCAAACGCGGCGACAAATCCGCGCTGGCGCTCTTGGGTTACGCGCCTGCCGAGATCGAACTGAGCGATCTGCAACTGAGCCCAGCCGTCTTGCACTTCGGGCAGGAACTGGCGTTCTCATTCACGCTGCGCAATTGCGGTGGCAAGACGCAGAAGCTGATGGTCGATTTCGTCATGCGCTTTGTCAAAGCCAATGGCTCGACCGCGCCCAAGGTCTTCAAACTGAAAAAGCTGCGCCTGCCAGCCGGCGAGCAAGCCCGCATAAACAAGAAAATCGCCATCCGCCCCATCTCCACGCGCCGGTATTATGCGGGGCGGCAGCGGCTGGAAATCCAGGTCAACGGCGTTTGCCTGGGCGGCGCGGACTTTGAACTTGTGATGGACTAGCGCGCGGACTAAACTCGGCAAAACGCCATAATCGGAGTATTGTCCATGTTCGCCCCAGCTTCCCCGCATTTCAGCTCCCTGCCGCTTGACGATGCCTACAACTGCGACCGCGCAACGCTGGACGATTCTTTGCGCCTGCGCGAAGACGATGCTTTTGGAAGTTGCTCGCTGCGTGGCATCCCGTTCAGCTTTGGCGGGGAAGCGGCGAAGAACGCAATCCTGCTGGATGGCAACCAGGTGGGCATCCCAATGGGCGACCGCCTGGCGAGCTACCTCGTATTCGCGCATATCGTGGAAAACCGCGCGCTGCAACTGCCATCAGATTTGGCGGATTTCCGCGGTCGACAGCACGCCACAGGCGCAACACCAGGCAACGACCTGGGCGATTTAGTGGCGGAATACCAGCTGCATTATGCCGATGGCAGTTGCGCATCCATCCCGATTCGCCGCCGTTTCGCCATCCAGCAGCCGCATATTGAGTGGGGCGCCAGCGCTTTTGCCGCCGTCCCCCACCGCGCCGACACCATCGTGAGCACAGTCGCCGAGTCATTGCGGCTGGGGCGCATGCCCGCTGCAAGCTATGGCGAAGGCGAGACGCGACACAATGCCGCGCGCGATGAATATGCCGAGCATATCTGGCTCTATGCCCTGCCCAACCCCGAGCCGGAAAAAGCCATCCGCGAGCTCCGCTGCATCGCCAAAGCGGAACGGGCGCTGATCTATGCCATCAGCAGCACGCAGGTTACGGCGCATCCGCTGCGTTCGCGCGCCCGCCAAAAACTGACGGTGCAGTTGCCCGCGGGCGTCGAGTTCAATGCCCTGGGCGAATTGGACGAGATCGATATTGACCTGGGCAGCGTGATTTCGGCGCGCGCCCGGCAAGTCTACGACCGCGACGCCTGGTTCGGCGAAGCTACGAATGTGCAGCCACAAGCCGCCCCTGACCAAGCCTTTATCGAATTCGCCGCCCACCCGGATGCCAAGCTGTACCTGCGCGCGGCAAGTGGCGAGCTGCTTGCCCATGACCTGGCGGCTTTGGAGCGGACGGGAAGGGTCGAAACATTGGAATCACGGCGGCTGCTGCGAATCCGCGTGGTGGATATGCAGGGACGCGAGGTGGCTGCGCGCGTCCATTTTCATGGCGAAGCCGGCGAATACCTGCCGCCGCGGGGGGTTCATCGGCGTGTCAACCGCAACTGGTTCGAAGACAACTACGGCGAGTTCGTCAACGGCGCGAACCAATATGCCTATATTCTCGGTAGCTGCGAGCTGGAAGCTCCGCTGGGCGAAGTCTTTGTAGAAATCACGCGCGGCTATGAAATCAAGCCCATCCGCAGCAGCTTCCAGGTCACGCCTGAGACGGAGGAAATCACCTTCAGGCTGGAAAAGCTGCTGGATTGGGGTGAGCGCGGCTGGGTTTCCGCCGATACCCATGTGCATTTCCTCAGCCCGCAGACTGCCTGGCTGGAAGGCGCGGCGGAAGGCGTCAATGTCGTCAACCTGCTGGCCAGCCAATGGGGCGAGATGTTCAGCAATGTCAGCGACTTTGACGGGCGCACAACCTTTGGCGCGAAAGACTTCGGCGGCGTTGGCGAGTTCCTGGTGCGCGTCGGCACAGAAAACCGCATGCAGGTGCTGGGGCATATCTCTCTGCTGGGTTATTCGGGCGCGATGATCCACCCCTTGTGCAGCGGCGGACCATCGGAATCGGCGATTGGCGATGCGCTGGAAGTCAGCATGGCGCAGTGGGCGCAGCGCTGCATCGACCAAAATGGCTTGGTTGTCTTGCCACATGCGCCCAACCCCCAAGCCGAACGCGCCGCTGACATCGTGCTGGGCTTAGTGCACGCCATCGAGATGATGACATTTAATCCCTACAATGCGCAGATTACGCCCTATGGACTGCTGGATTGGTATCGCTACCTAAACCTGGGTTATCAGATTCCCGTGGTAGGCGGCTCGGACAAGATGGGCGCGGATATGCTACTGGGCGGCATCCGCACCTACGCGCATCTGGGCGAGCGCGAATTCACTTATGAAAACTGGATGGACGCGGTCAAGGCGGGCAATACTTTCGTGACAGTCGGCCCGCTGCTGGAGCTGGAAGTCGAGGGCTTGGTGCCGGGCAGCCGGCTGGAGCTGCCAGTCGGTGGCGGGACGGTCAGCGTGGCTTGGCGGGTGGAGTCGGCGGCGCTGCCAATCGAGGCGGTTGAAGTGGTGGTGGGTGGCTACTGCGCGGAAGACTATAGCATCGGTGGCGAAATGAAAGCTGAAGGCAGTTGCGATACCACAATTGGCGAGTCGACCTGGGTCGCGCTACGGGTGCGCGGCAGCCATGGCGGGCGGGCGGGTGAAATCGCGGCGCACAGCAGTTGTGTACAGCTGCGGGTGGCGGGCGCGCGTCCTTTCAATCGCGACGATGCTATTGTCGTGCTAGAACAGATCGAAGGCGCGCTAGCCTACATCGACACGCTAGCCACGCGCAGCCAGACTCGGCAATACAAACGAGCGCGCGCTTCTGTGGTGGCAGCCCACAACCGCCTGCACCAACTCATGCACCGGCAGGGCATCTATCATCAGCATAGCCCGTTGCACGGACATGGCGAGCATTAGCTGCGCCCGGCTAGGCGTCCAGCGCCTCAATGATGACATTGACAAATTCAAAGTTCTGTTTGTTGCGCGCCTGGTCATTGGCGGCATGGTTGACCTCGACCAAGGTAACCGCAATGCCTTTGCCTTCCAGCAGGAACTTGGTGTGCCACTCGCCGGCTTGCTGGACAGTGCGGTAATACGCCAGGCGGCCTTTGGGGTCCATGCGCGCCAGCTTGCCCTTGGCGCGGGCGAACTTCATGCCGCTTAGCTCGTCCAATAGCGCTTGCCGCTGGTCTTGGCTGAGTGTGGCCATGCTCTTTCCTCGTTCGCATATTTGGCAGAAATCTGCGATAATTGTAGCTGTGCGCGGGGCTGGATTCAAGCGCAGCAAATTACTCACCATAGAGGAAACGAGGCTACACAGATTGCCTCTAGAATCGACGATTTCGATGTGGGACCGTAGAGCGAAACCATTGCTTTTCTCTCGGTGCACTCGGTGGTAAAAAATCTGGAGCGTGATGAAAACCTACGCTGTACGCGAAATAACTGAATATATCAAAGACCTGTTTGATGCCGACCGCACGTTGGGCAGTGTCTGGGTGCAGGGCGAGGTATCGCGCTTGACGCGGGCGCGCTCCGGACACTGGTATTTCACAATTAAGGACGCGCATGCCCAGCTCAGCTGCGTGATGTTTCGCAGCGCCGCCAGCCGCGTGTCCATTGATGTCTCGCCTGGCGCGGAGATCCTGGTGCATGGCAAGGTCGGCGTCTATGTGGCGCGCGGCGAATACCAGTTGGTCGCCGATATGGTCGAGGCGGTCGGCGGCATTGGCGATTTGCATCGACAGTTTGAAGATCTCAAGCGCAAACTTGATGCGGAAGGCTTGTTTGATGGGGAGCGCAAGCAAGCCATCCCGAGCTTCCCCAAGCGCATCGGCGTCGTAACTTCACCCACTGCCGCCGCCTGGCAGGACATCCAGACTGTGCTCAGCCGGCGCATGCCCCTGGTGGAAGTTTTGCTCAGCCCGAGCCTGGTGCAAGGCAGTGAAGCGCCGGCGCAAATCGTGCGGGCGCTGCAGCGGCTGTATCGGCGCGATGTCGATGTCATCCTGCTGGCGCGGGGCGGCGGCTCTTTGGAAGACCTGTGGTGCTTCAACGATGAGGCGGTGGCGCGGACGGTGGCTGCCAGCCCCATCCCGGTCATCAGCGGCGTGGGCCACGAGATCGACTTCACTATCGTGGACTTCGTGGTGGACCTGCGCGCGCCGACGCCATCCGCCGCTGCTGAGCAAGCCACGCCCAATCGCGACGACCTGCTGCAAGATATCGACCGGCTGCGCATGCGCCTGGCGCAAGAATTGGGCGATGCTATCGGACTACATTCGCGCGAACTGGCAAACCTGCAAGGGCGGCTGCGCTGGCTGACGCCAAGCAAGCGCATCGAGGCGGATAGTCGCGGACTAGCCGACTTGCGCGGGCGGCAGGAGCGAGCGATTTCATCTACTCTCGCGCGCCTGCATGAGCGCCTTTCCAGCCGTGAACGGGCTTTAGACACAGCCAATCCCTTGCATATTCTTGGGCGCGGCTATGCCTTGGTCATCGATGAGCGCGGCGAAATCATCCGCCGGGCGGCGCAGGTCAGCGCGGGGCAGCGGCTGGATATCCAATTGGCGGACGACACAATCAAGGTCAAGGTGGACGAATGACGGACGATATCAAGCAGCTCAGTTACGAAGCGGCATTCCAGGAGCTGCAAGACCTGGTGGCGCAGCTGGAGGGCGGCGAAAAGACATTGGCGGAGTCAGTCGCGCTCTACGAACGGGGTCGGCGGCTTTCCGACCATTGCCAGCGCCTCCTGGAGGAAGCGCAGTTGACTGTGCGACAAGTGGACGCGGCAGCGCTCTTCGACTAAGCAGCGACTATCATGTTTGATTTCAGCAAGCTGCCCAAGCCAGCCAGGAAAAATATGTCGGTGCGCGTCAAGCCGGCGGCTGAGCACGCCCTGCGGGGAGGGCATCCCTGGGTCTTTGAGGAGTCGATTGTCAAGCAGAGTCATTTGGGCAGCGCTGGCGATCTGGCGGTGATCTACGACCGCGACAAGAATAACTTCCTGGCGGTGGGCTTGTACGACCCGCTTTCGCCCATTCGCATCAAGGTGCTGCAAGCGCGCAAGCCGCGCAAAATCAACCGCCAATTCTTCATTGACAAGCTCGTGGCGGCGCAAAAAAAGCGCGACCCGCTCATCAGCCAGGGCACAACCGGCTATCGGCTGGTCTATGGCGAGAGTGACGGCTTCCCCGCGCTGGTGCTTGACCGCTACGGCAACACCCTGGTGCTTAAGCTGTATACCACCGCCTGGCTTGCCCATTTGCAGGAATTGGTTGCTGCGCTGCAAGAGGCGCTGGTATTTGACGCGCTGGTGCTGCGCCTCAGCCGCGCCCTGCAATCCGACCGCTTGAATGTCGCTTCGCTGTATGGCTTGCGCGATGGGCAGCAATTGCTCGGCGAAGCAAGCGGGACGGCGCAATTTGTCGAAGGCGGTTTGCTCTTTGCGGCGGATGTGCGGCGCGGGCACAAGACGGGTTTCTTTTTTGACCAGCGCGAGAATCGCCAGCGGGTGCGGGGGCTGGCTGAGGGACGGCGCGTTTTGGATGTCTTTTCTTACACGGGCGGCTTTTCGGTGTATGCCTTGGCTGGCGGCGCGCGCTCGGTTACAGCGCTGGATATCAGCCAGCCGGCGCTAGAGGCGCTGAAAAATAATGTGGCGCTGAACGGCTTCGAACAAACGCGAGTGGATCTGCTGCCGGCGGACGCTTTTGCAGGGTTACGCGGCTTGGTCGAAGCGCGGCGCAAATTTGGCTTGGTTGTGGTCGACCCGCCGGCTTTCGCCAATCGTCGCGCCAATATGGGCAATGCCGTGCTGGCCTACCGGCGACTGGTCGAGCTGGCGCTGCCGCTGCTCTCGGACGACGGCATCCTGGTCATGTCATCTTGCTCCAGCCGCATCAGCTGCGAGCGCTTCGAGCAATTGGTCACCCGCGCGGCAGCCGTGGCTGGGCAGGAATTGGAAGTCTTCGCTAGCCCCACGCACGGGTTGGATCATCCCATTGGCTTCCCCGAAGCCGCCTACCTGAAGGCGCTGTTCTGCCGGCTGTCCGGTAATCGCAAGTAAGTCATACAAATTAATGCACCACAGAGACGCAGAGCGCACAGAGATTTGGACTAGGGACGAGGCGCTGACTCACCCGTTTCAGCCCCCTTTCTGCTTTCAGTTGTTCACGCTTCTTTGCGCTGTCGACTCAGCATGCCGATGACGGGGCGCAGCAGGGCGCGCGTCTCGCTGACATCCAGCCAAGCGCCGATGCCCAAGAAGACCAGCGCCCCCAGCCCGCCGCCAAGCAGCGCCTTTAGAGCGCCGCCCAGCGCCAGCGCCTGTGTCAGCGCGAGAACAGCGACCACCATGCCCAGTGAAAGCAACAGACTGCCCAGCCCGCTGCGGATGATGGCGCGGTCCTGCATATCGGCGCTGCTGCCAACCTCCACCAGTCGCCGCCGCATCAGCCACCACAGCGCCAGCGCCTCGACCAATGTAGTTAGCGCATTCGCCAGCGCCAAGCCCGCGAAGGCTCCGCGCGCCAAATCCGCCGGGTCGCCAATCAACTGCACGAAGACCAGGCTGAGCGCTATGTTGCTGAGCATGGCGCAAAGCCCCGCCAGCACCGGCGTCCAGGTATCTTCCAGCGCGTAGAAGGCTCTCGAAAGCACTTCCAGGAGCGCGAAGCCAGCCAGCCCCAGCGCATAAAAGCTCAATGCCCAAGCCACCGCCTGCGTGCTTTCCGCCGTCCATGCGCCGCGCTGCAACAGGCTCACCAGCGGCTCGCCCAGCAATATCAACAGCGCCGCCGCCGGGAAGGACAAGAAAAGCACATTGCGCATCGCCTGGGCAAGGCGGTCCTTGAAGCCGGTATAATCGCTCGCCGCCCGCAGCGCCGCCAACGATGGAAAGACCGCCGCTGCCTGGCTCTGGCCGATCATGCCCAGCACGAAGAAGCACAGCATAAAGGCATAGCGCAGCGCCACCAGGCTGCCCTCGACCATGTCATTTGCCAACACGATATTGACATAAAAGTTGACCTGCACCACCGCCAGCCCCAGTACGCGCGGACCCATCAAGCGCAGCACATCGGCGACGCCCGGCAGCCGTGCCCTGAAGGACAAACGCAGCCGCGCGCGAAGCCCGACCAAGCCCGGCAGCTGCACCAGCAGATGCAAGACCGCGCTGAGCACAGCCCCATACGCCAAGCCCATCACATTCAGCCCGCCGACTTGACCGACATCGGGGTGCGCCGGCAGGCTGGGCGCAATCACCAGCGCGCCGAGGATGATGCCGAGGTTGTTCATGCTGATGGCCAGCGCCGGCAGCCAAAAGGCGTGGTGCGTCTGCAAAATCACCATGACCAAACCGCTGATGCTGAAAATCACCGGCGTCAGCATCATCAGGCGGATCATCTCCACCATCAGCCGCTGCTGTTCTGCCGGGCGGTTTGCCCATAGCGTTGTGCTGACCAACTGCGGCGCGAACAGGACCACCAGGAGGCTGAATAGCGCCGCGGCGCTGGCGGACAGGGTCAGTACCGCGCTGGCCAATCCCCAGGCAGCGTCCTCGTCGGCTTCGCGGATGCGCGCATAGACGGGGATGAAGGATGAGCCCAGCGCCCCGCCCGCCACCAGCACAAAGACCGTCTCCGGCAATTGCTGGGCCGCTGAGAAGACATCCAGCGCGGTGCCCGTGCCAAACTGCGCGCCGACCACGCCGATGCGCAGCAAGCCGAGAACGCCACTGGTGAAGAAGCCCACCAGCACGATCAAGGCCTTGTGCGTGATTTGGCGGTTATCCAGCGCTTTGCTCATCCGTTTCCCTTTGCAAACGGTTGACCGTGCCCGCGTTTCCCTAGTGTTAGGATTGCCCTGCCCAGCGCAGGATTGCCACTTGGCAGCGTAGCCGCATTCCATATAATATACTGCTTTAGTCAGAACGAAACGCGCCACCGCTGGCGATTGCAAGGGATGAGGATCGAACTATGCAAGTTATTCTGTTGCAAGATTTGTATAAGCACGGGGTCGCGGGCGAGGTGGTGAAGGTCGCTGATGGCTTCGCGCGCAATTATCTCATCCCGCGCAAGATGGCCATCCAAGCCACGCCCTCCGCCATGCGCCAGACTGAAGCCGTGCGCAAAAATGTCGAGGCGCGGCGGGCGCAGTATAATAATATGCTCAATGACCTGGCGCGTCAGATTAACGGCGTGGAGTTGATTTTCGGGCGGCGCGCGGCTTCCACGGGCAAGCTCTTTGGCTCGGTTACTACGCAAGAAATCGCTGATGAGCTGGACCGCGTCACCAGCGTGGATATCAACCGACGGCGCATCAGCCAGCAGGCATTGCGCGAAGTCGGCACGCATGAAGTGCCCGTGCGCCTGGGCAATGAACTCTCGCCCACGCTGATTATCACCATCGTGCCTGAAGACGAACTACCCGAATTTTTGACAGTGCGCGAACGGGGCTTTATGGTCACTGCGGAAGAGATCATGATAGATGGCTTCCGGTATCCCGAACCGCCCGAACCGCCCGAAGAGCCAAGCGAAGCCGACGCAGCGCCGATGCCCAACGCCGAAGAACGGGTCGCTGAAGCGGCAGCTGGATAGTCGACAAGCCTCCCAGATGACCGCGCATTCCGCCGCGGGTTTCCATAAGATCAGCCCAATTTGTCGCCGCCTGCGCGGAGCGCTTGAGGCTGGCTGATGGGAGCGTCGCGCTGATGGATAGCTATTCACTCGGCTTGCTGCTGCGCGAAGCCCGCGAAGCCAAAGAATTGACCATCGGTCACGCGGTTACCCAACTGCGCATCCGCCGCGCAATCCTGGAAGACTTTGAAAAAGGCGAATTCGAGTTAGCGGGCGTGCCTGAGGTGCAAATCCGCGGCTTGTTGCGCATCTATGCGCGCTACCTGGCGCTTGACGAAGTCGAGATATTGAGCCTCTATGACCAAATGCGCATCGCCCAGCAGCAGGTAAAACGGCGACGATTGCGGCGGCGGACTGCGCCAGCGGAAAAAGAGCGCCCGGGCACACAGCCCCTGCAAGAGAGTCAACTGGCGGACCAGCGCTCAGCCGGCTGTCGACGCATCATGCAGTCCATCCTGGTCATCCTGTTATCGTTAGTGGCGCTGGCGGTGATTGTCTTTGTCGCGCTGCAATTGCTCAATATCGAAGGCGGCGCGCCAAGCCTGCCAGCAGACACCCCCAGCCCGCCACCCGTGGCTGCCACAGCAACGCCCACGCCGACCGCCATGCCGCCCAGCCTGACGCCATCCAACCGCGCCCAATATACCGGCAGCGGCGTCCTGATCAGCCTGCTGCTCACCCAGCGCAGTTGGCTGCAAATCCGCGTTGATGGCGCTGAGCAATACACTGGGCTGGCGGCTGCGGGCACCTTGCTGGAATACAGCGCGCGCGAAGAAATCAGCCTGACGGCGGGCAATGCCCTGGCGCTGGATGTGATCTGGAATGGCGAACAACAACCGCCCATCGGCTTGCGCGGACAGCGGGTCGATATCCGCTATACCAGTGAGAATGCCACGGTGACGCTGGGTCCAGGCAGCGAACCCTCAGCAGCTCCAATCAGCTCGCCAGCCGCCACCGCAAGGCAGTCCGTAGCGGAGCCGACCGCTACAGTCACCGCGCTTATTATTGCAGAGCCGACGAATATACAAGAGACGGTGCCGGCAGCAGTCATCCGCCCCAAAGCCAGCCCGCTGCCGACCCATACCGCCAGTCCGCGCCCCATTGATCCGCCGACCGCGACCAAAGTCCCCCCCAGTCGCACGCCGCTGCCTAGCGAAACGCCATTGCCCAGCGCGACGCCAACCATCAGGAATACGCCGCTGCCGACCGCCATCCTGCCGCCGCATGTGACGCAAGTCGGCTTGCCGCCCACCAAGCCAATACCATGAGCCGATGCCGCGCTTGTCAACAAGCCAATCTTCTATGAAGATAGCCTGAAGGCTCTGCCAACAAGGGATGCTAATGACAAAAAAACCCAAGCAAGACAAGTTTTTCCTGCTCAGCCTGGGCTGCTCCAAGAACAGCGTCGATAGCGAGAGTATGGCGCAGTTGCTGCAGCGAGAGGGAATGGCTGGTTGTACAGCGCCCGAAGCCGCTGAAACGTTGATCGTTAATACCTGTGGATTCATCAACAGCGCCAAGCAAGAATCCATCGATGCGCTGCGCGAACTGGCTGAAGCCAAGCGCCCCGACCAGTTGCTTATCGCGGCGGGCTGCTTGTCGCAACGCTATGGCGCGGCGCTGGCGCAAGAGGTGCCCGGGCTGGACGGTGTCATCGGCACGCGCAGGTGGATGGACATCGTCCAGCTCATCAAACGATTGCGCGCCCGCAAACATCCCCAGCCACTCTATCACTTGCCGGCGGATGCGAATGTCGTGGGGCTGGATGAGCGGGGCGTGCTGCGTGCCAGCGTGCAAGGCAGCAGCGCCTACCTGAAGATCGCCGATGGCTGCCGCCGTCCCTGCGCATTCTGTGCCATCCCCGCCATCAAAGGCACCGCCGTGAGCCGCCCGCTGGAGGCAATCGTGGCGGAAGCGCTGCGCCTGCAAGAACTGGGCATACGCGAAGTCATGCTGATTGCGCAGGACAGCACCGATTATGGCTACGACCTGGGCATGAAAGACGGCTTGGCGCATTTGCTGGATGCCATCGTGAGCGCTGCGCCGGGCATCCCCTGGTTGCGCATCATGTACGCTTATCCCGGCTATGTTACGCCGCGGCTGATGGAAACGATGGCCAGGCACGAACAAGCGCTGCCCTACCTGGATATCCCGCTGCAACATGGCCACCGCGAAACCCTGAAACGGATGCGCCGTCCCGCCAATATCGAATGGGTTTATGCGACGATTCACAAGCTACGCGAAATGATGCCAAACCTGGCTTTGCGCACAACTTTCATCGTGGGCTATCCCGGCGAAACCGAAGCCGAGTTTGAGGGGCTCCTGCAGATGGCGCGCGATTTGCAATTCGACCGCGTGGGCGCTTTCACCTACAGCTACGAGCCAGGCACGCCCAGCGCGAGCCTGCCCAACCAGGTTGATGATGGTATCAAGCAAGCGCGTTATGAACGGCTGATGCAAGTGCAAAGTAGCATCAGCCTGCAGAAAAATCAAGCGCTAGTGGGGCAATTCCTGGACATCCTGGTCGAAGGGCATGGGCAAGGCGAAGACGAAACGGGGCAGGAAACAGGCGGCATCATCAGCTTGGGCCGCAGCTACCGCGATGCGCCGGAGATCGATGGCTATGTGCTGGTGGAAGGCGAGCTGCCCGTAGGCGAGATCGTGCCTGTGCGCATCACTGGCGCAACCACCTATGACCTCATCGGCGCTGTGGATATCGGCGCGCCGATTGTGATCCAACCTGGTCAAGCCTACGCGGAAGGCATGTTGGGCTAGGCGCTTGCCCTGCGCCATCAATCCACGCCTGGTAGCAGCTCTTCGACAGGTTTGCCCGGCGCTTCCAGCTTTTGCGGGGGGCGGTCGCGGAAGATAGCGAAGTGATCCAGATCACGCGCGACATAGGATTGCGGGAAGTAGCGCCGCGCCTCACGGATGACTTCAAATTCACGGTAGCGCCGCGAGATATGCGTCAGGAACAACTGCTTGACATGGCAGGCTCCCGCCAGTTCAGCCGCTTGCCGCGCGGTGATATGCCCGACCTGGCTGGCGATTTCGCGGTCGGCATCGAGGTAGGTCGCTTCAATCACCAAGGCATCGGCATCGCGGACAGCTTCCTGAAGATCGTCTGTGCGGCCTGCATCGCCGGTGATGACCACTTTCGCCCCGCGGATGCGCTCGCCCAACACCTCATCAGGGTGGACGACGCGCCCGCTTGCCAACGTAATCGGCTGCCCCGCTACCAACTGCGCGCGCTCCGGACCATGCGGGACGCCCAGCGCCGCGGCTTTCTCTGCCAGGAATGGGCGACGGGAATCTTCTTCGAAGATATAACCATAACATTCGCGGCCCCGGTGGCTGACTGGGAAGGCGCGTACACTGAACTTGCGCCCGCGGAACAAGTCCTTGCCCGGCAGAACCCGATTGAAATAAATAGGCACGGGCGGTGCTTCGCGGCGAAAGATGACCTGGTAGACCAGCGCCTGCACCCGCTGGATGGCTGGCAACCCGCCCCAGATGTGAACCTCGTCCATCGCCTCCCAGCGACAAAAGGTCGAGAGCAAGCCGCCCAAACCCAGTATATGATCCAGGTGCGCATGAGTAAGGAAGATGCGGTTGAGCCGCTTGAAGCCGATGCCGCTGCGCAGAATCTGCCGTTGTGCGCCTTCGCCACAATCAACCAGGAAGCGCTGTTCGCCTGCTAGCACCGCCACAGCCGGCAAGCCCCGATAGATTGACGGAGCGGAAGCGGAGGTGCCGAGGAAGACCAACTCAAACACTAGCCGCTCGTTTCGCTGGCTTCAGCGGGCAGGACATCAATGGTGTATAAGAAAAGCCGGTCGCCATGCGCTTGCCCGTCTTTCAGCACCGGCAGTCGCTGGTCGAGGCGCTCGCGATACAAGCCGACAGAAATGGCATATTCGCCCGGCAGCGTGATAGCTGGCAGCTGCAATTGGGTAGCCTGGATAAAGATATCGCGCTCGCGTTTGCGAGTCGGGTTGACACCGATGTAGTGGCGGGTGACGATGGGCGTTACTGGGTCGGCCAGGATTTGCGTAAACAGGGTTAGGTCGGGCGGCAACTCGCCATCGACGCGCCAATAGGTGATGATGTCGACGGTCTCGCCAGGCACGAAGCTGCGCGGCACCTCGGGTTCATAACCCAGCAGGGTCAGGTTGCCGCCGAAACGAATGGCTGGCGAGATCGGCTCGGGAACAGCCACTTCGCGCGCATAAGACACCGGCGCGGTTGTCGTCAAGGTGCCGGTTTTCTCCGCCAGCAGCTCGGCAATTTCCAGCTCAATGACAGCGTTTTTGGGTAGATCGGTGGCCACGCTTTTGCCCAGCGCGAGCCAGGCTTGCAAGTGCGGGTTGGCAGCCGCGTAGGCTTCGCTATCAAAGAAGATAAGCCGTTGCAATTCGCCACCATTGGTCAGCAACAAGGTGTTGGCGCAATTGGCTTCGTGATAATGCAGCGAGTCGCGGTTCATCATCAGCAGCACTTTTTCCGCGTCATTGAGCGTTGGCGAGGGCTGCATATTTTGCCAATCTGGGTTGCAAAATACTACCGGCGCTGCGTCGCCTACATAATCCAGGTAATGGGCGATCTGCCCTAGCTCGCCATTCACCACCTGCATGACTTGCTCATTTTCCCGCCAGTCGGCGACCAGGTCTTGCCAGGTCCAGATCAAGTTCAGCGCCAGCAGCGCGACTATCCCACTCACCGCCAGCCAGCGGAAGAAGCGGTCGGAGAAGACCGCCAGGCGCAGAAAGGCATAAACGCCCATGCCAAAAAATAGCCCCAGTTGCGGCAGGATGACCGCCATGCGAGCGAAATTGGGGCTTTCGGGCACGATCAACGCCGCGGGCAAGGTCAGCAGAAACATGATCAGAAGCAGCATGAAGCGAGGACGGTACCGACGCTGTACGCAAGCCACGATGCCGCGCAGGATAGCCGCGGCGCTGATGATGTCCAAAAGCGGGCGACCGGGCAGGTTGTGCAGTGGGTTGAGGTCGCCGACCAGCATGATGCCCTGCAAGCCATCGATGATCGAGTGGCTCCAATCGGCGTCATAAGAAACCAGGATACGATTAATTCCAGAGTATTGTGGCAGGTTTACCGTTGCGATCAGGTAGGGGATGCTGATGATCAGCATCAAGAGCATGGCGAAGCCGGTATAACTGCGGCGCTGACGAAACATCTGATTGCGGATAAAAACCAGATGGGCGATGTAAGCCAACGCGCCAGCCACGATAAACAAGCTCGATGGGTGCAGGTACAAACCCAGACCCAGCAAGGTGCCTAGCGCGGAGAATGACAGCACATTGGAGGTCCCGACGCGGGTGCGGCGATACACAGGCAGCGAGCGCGCTAAAGCCAACATGGTTGCGGATACCAGAAAAGCCACGGTGACATCGCTGGAGGCTGTGCGCGCCAACAAAATGCTGCTCATATTCACGGTCATCAACGCAGCCGCCATGATGCCCACGAGCGGATTAAACAGGTGGTTGCCCAAAGTGAATAGGATGGCGACCGATAGCACGCTCAGCCACGAGGAGAGGATGCGAAAGCCAATGGGACCATCGCCGACCAGCGCTGTGGCAAGCGCGGCAAAGACATGGTAGCCGCCTTCACGTCCGCCATCCTCGCCAGGGAAGAAAACAAAAATATCGCCCTGACGCACATTGTCAACCAGGCGGATGTTGATGATCTCGTCTTCGCTGTAGCCATGCGGCAGGCTGACCAGGTAGGTAAAACGCAGGAAAGCCGCCAGCAGCAGCAAAATCAGCGCCAGCCAATGACCCTGCCGGCTCGTCAGCGGCGGGCTTTTGCTGGAATTGGCGAAGATGCCTGCATCGTCAATCATGATAATTCGCAGTATACAACAGATTGTGCCGGAAAATTCTATTGCGCTCAGGGGCAGACAGGCGCAGGTTCTACTCCCAGTGCCGCCGGACTATCCGGCTCGCGCGCCGGGATGATAAACTCGCCACAGACTTTGCGCATATTCGCCACATCAATATAGGCGCGCCGCGCCGCGCCCGTCGCCGGCTCGATGACCGACCACCAGTATTCTTCATCGTCGGGCTGCCAGGCGGGGTCAGGCAGGTAGATCAGAGTCATCAAGCCAACCCAATTCCGCCAGTTGGCAATTGCATAGTCGTAGGCGCGCAGGATGAACTCCGCCTGTTCGTCTTCAGAGACGCTGAACCACGTATAATCAGGGTTTGTCGTATCGGTGGTATAGCCAAACTCCAGGATAGCCATTTGGCGGGCGGCGTCGCCATGGCGCAGCATAATTTTGCGCAGGTCTTCCACGCGGCGGAAGGTGAACCAGCGCTGCGCTGCTTGTGGATCGTCGGGTCCGATCTCGGGCGGGACGAAACCAGGCGCGTGCACGCCAACGACATTGATGTACGTTTGGAAGCTGTTGCGGTACAGGTGGTCGAAGTAAATATCATCGGGCATGGCGGTGGCATCATTCGTGCCGGTGGGCGCCAAGCCGGCTGAGATAAGGATGGCTTGCGGGTCTACGCGGCGGATGGCTTTGCTGCAAGCCGCCAGCAGCTCGACATAAGCGGCGGGCTCGGGCTTATCGCCACCCCATTCGCGGCTGAGGTTGGGCTCGTTCCAAATCTGATAGGCGGCGACCCTGCCTGCAAAGCGCTGCGCCACCTTCTCGCAGTAGCCCGCCCATCGCGCCAGATCGAGTGGCGGACCATCCTTCACCGTGCCATGCGATTCGGGCCTTGCCCAAGCGGGGACTCCCCCCAGTCGGGCGACCAGTTTCAATTCGCGGCGCTCGGCTGCGTCCAAGATGCGCTCAGCTGCTGACCAGTGCCATTCGCCGCGGATAGGCTCCAGATCGCGCCAGGCGAAGACCTGCTTGACATGGCTGAAGGACATCAGGCGTACAAGATCGAGGCTCTTGCCGGCATGGTTTTCATCCCACCACAGGAAAGCCTGCACGGCATAAGTCAGCGAGGGGAAAGGCGCATCGGCGATTGCGCTGGCCTGGAAGGGGTCTCGCTCGGCAGCTTGTTCGAGCCAGATAATCAATCCAGCCAGCGCGGCAACCGCCAACAGCAGGCACAAAAAGGCAAGCCGCCAGCGTATGCTAGCTATTCGCGCGAGCCAGATAGTCACTTTGCCATTCGCGCAGGCTGTGATAGGCGGGTCGCACGGTCTCGCCAGGACCAATCAGCGAATAAAGCACATTGTCGTTGGTGGTGGCGTAGTCGGCATACGGTCCGTAGTCGAAGTTCCATACGAATGCCAGCCACACCCAGCCCCATTCATCCATGATGCTCAAGGCGCGGGAAGTCCAGGCCGCCTGCTCCGCCAGGCTGTTATCCAGCGCGAATTCGAAGCCTTGCGGCGCGCCGCCCAAGTCTTCGGCAGAAGCCCAGCCAAAGGCGGTTACACAGATTTTGGTTTCTGCGCCACCCGCGCGGATGCGATTGGCATAGCCTTCCAAGGTGCTGCGGAAGCTGAAACTGGGGTGTTCGGTTTCACGATTGAAAGGCCCGCGAAAATTCGCGCTCGGGTCAGCGGGGATTTCGTTGTAGCGGTAGTCGGGGCTAACATTGTAGCCATTGTGGTGCGCGCCGACGCAATCCACCCATTGCAGCAAGCCGCCGTCGATTAGCTGCAGCATATACGAGATGTCATCAAATGCAGTGATGCCATCGTTGACGCCGGTGGGGGTCGGCGCGCCGCTGATGATGATGATGCCGGGGTCTATGACTTTGATCGTCTGGTATGTCTGCTGCAGCAGCGCCAGGTAGTTGTTTGCGCTCAAGCCTTGGGGAGAGTTCCAGCCGCGGTCGAGGTTTTGCTGATGCCATACCTCGATGGCGTGCACCCTGCCTGGGTAGCGCGTTACGATCTCCGCGGCGAAATTGGCGAAGGTCTGTGGATCGGCGGGCGGGCCGGGGTGGCTGAGGTCTGCGCCGGCTTCGCGCGCCCAATCTGGCGCAGCCACGATGGTCAGCAGCAGCTTTAAGCTATAACGAGCGGCGCTGCTGGTTACGCTGTCCAGCTCCGCCCAGTCGTATTCAGCGGGGGCAGCTTCCGTATCACTCCAATCAACCAGATGCTTAACCCAAGGCAGACGCAAAACGGCAGCTACGCGGCTGTAATAATTGGTTTGGATGCCATCGCCGCTTTCAGGCGCTTGCTGGACATGGATGCCGACCTGGAATGACTGGTCAGCGACCGGCAGCGAGGTCGGCTGTGGCGTCATCGTGGGTACGACGGCCGGCGAGGGTTCTGCCGTGGCTTCCGCTTCCAGGTAGTGCGGTGTCGGGCTGGGCACGAAAGCCGTGGGCGTGAATGTGGGCTGGGGCGAGGGGCTGGGCAGCACGAGGATGGGCAGCACCGACTCAACCTGCGGCGATGGCGAACGCAAAGGCAGCGGATTGGCGGCTTCAAAGCGCAGTTCGGACGGATTGTAGGTGAAATAGATGGCGAGGAATGTCGCCAGGACCATGATGACGCTGACAGCCACCCAGACCAGGACAAAGCTGCGGATCTGCTTGTGCACGGGGTTGCTTACCATGTCCGCTCCTGTGCCGGGCTTCAGCGCGCCGCCGCCAATGTCTGGCAGGCTGGGCAGGATCCGTTAGGGCGGATTATGGCATAACCGCCCTGGGGATCGCTGTCGTAGCGCGTAAAGTCGATATTCCAGACGATGAACAAACGTACCGCGCCGCTGTTGGAGGCGAGGATAGCGGCTTGCGCCAGCCAGTCAGCTTGCTGCTGGACGGTCGTATTGGCACCCCAGGCGAATCCCGCCGGCAAAGGCCCATAGCCCTGCGAAGACACATAACCCATCTCGGTAAAACAGAGCGGACGGTCGGGGATGATGCTGAGGTAGCCGACCAGCATGCCGCTATAAAAATAGCGCGTGTAGTATTCATCGCCGCGCGGGTCACCTGTCGATTGGCTAGGCGGCACGATGCCTTCGTTGTAGTGGACGCCGACGCAATCCATATAATCAACGCCGCCCGCCGCCACGACCTCGCGCAGCCAGGTATTGTCGGGCACGACGCGCCCTTCGATAGCCGCGCCGGTGGGGGCTGGCGCCGCGCTGATAACCAGCACATTCGGGTTGGCGGCTTTGATTTGCTGATAGGCTGCGCGCAGCATGTTCGCGTAGGCTGTACCGCTGATCTGCCCCTGGGTCCATTCGCGGTCGAGGTTGGGCTCGTTCCATACTTCGATGGCATCCGCGCCCCAAGCCGCCACCCGCCCCAGCCAATGGGCGAAGTCACTCACGAAGCCAGCGCCGCCGCTGCCCAATTCCGATGGATAGCCCACCGCGCTGATGAGGATTTTGAAGCCGTGCACATGCGCTTCCTGGATTTCGCTGTGCAAATCGGGCGGGCTGCCGCGGCTGTATTTGACTTGAATCTTCATCCAGCTCATGCCCGCCTGGCGCATGGCGTTGATGGCGCGCGGGCTGCTGACTGATGTAACCTGCCCGCCCAGCTCGATGTTGATGCTGCCGACCGGCACTGGCGCAGCCACAAAATTGGCGGCTTGGGTGGTTATGATGGGCGCGGCGACGACTGGCACGGGCGTGGGGATCGGCGTTGGGCTTGGCGTCGGCGTGGCAGTCGCGCGGAAGAGCGGCAGTACAGCGCCACCGCGCGCGCTGGCCTTGCCCTGCGAATCGACCAGCGACCAATTGATGGCGTAATGCCCGTCGGGCGCGTCCAAGGTAGCGACCAGGGCGGCATCGGGGCTCGATTCGATTGCGCTGACCAGCCCATCGGCACCGGCGATTGTCCAGCGGGCGGAAAATTGGCTGGGCGCGGCGATGCTCGTCCGACCCGCCAGGAAATCGCGCAGAGACGGCAGCAAACCTTTTTCATAGGGCACAGCCGGCAAGTTGTTTATGGCGATGCCAGCGAGCGCCTGCGCCTCAATCTGCGCGAAGTAGCGCTGCAAGGTCGCGGCGTCGCTCAGCCAGATGCGCGAAGCCAGCTCGCCGGTCGTATCCACGTAGTCCAGGCTTGTCGCGCCGCTCTGACTGTCATAACGGAAGCGCGCCCGGTAGCCATCCAGCGAAGCCTGGAAAGTCTCGCCCGGCGGGAGCGAGCCATCCGCGCGCGCGGCTGCTGATTCCAGGACGACATCGCCCAAGCCTGCCAATGCCTCATGCCAGTCGATGGGACTCAGCCTCCCAGCCAACTCGCGGGCGGGGCTGGCATCGATGCCCAGCAGGAGCTTGTGGCGCGGGATAGACGCGGTCAAGCGGCTCAATAGGGCGTCAAGCTCGGTGTGGACGGGCGGCTCGTCCAGCGGACGCAACTGCACATAATCAGCTGCCGCGCCAATCGTCACCCAGTCATAAACCGAGTCATCCCCGTCATGCGCCGGCATCACGACGCCCAGCCGCAAGCCCTGCGCCATGAATTCCTCAGCCAAAGCGCGCAGAAATTCCCCGAATGCGCCGCGCAAGTCCGGGGGCAAGCCGCGATAATCGATGAAGAAACCAGCGAATTCGTTGAAACTGGCGACCTCGCGCAAGAGGCGGATATGCGCCGCGCGCAGCGATGGCTCAGCCAGCAGTCCGGCGACGGTCGCGCTGTCGACGGCGGCGGGATGCGCATAATTGCGCACGAGTGGCATGAAGAGATAGTCGGCATCGGCGCTGCCAGCCGAAGCCAGGCTGCCGATTAATGCGCCGCTGATGGTTGGGCGCAAGCCAGCCGGGCTAAAGATATCAGCGAGTTCCGCGACGGCAGGCGTGAACTCCTGGTGGACTTCCTGCGTAATCAGCGCGATGGGCGTGGCGGCCGCCTGCTCAAAACCCCCCAGCGCCAATGGCACAAAGTCAGCGCTGCCCTGCAAGGCGCTCGGAGAACGCTGCGCCGGGATGAAGCGCCAGTCCGCGCCATCCCAGCCATAGAGCGCTACATGCGGCGGGGCAGCGGCGAAAAAAGCCAGCTCGATATGCAAGGCGGCGGGAGCCTCCCCGCGCGATTCCAGCAGGTACAACGGTTCATAAGCGGACAAAAGGACCGGCAATCGCTCTAGGGCGCTGGACAACCAAGCAGGCTCTGTGTCCGCCAGCTTGATGGCGAAATCGCCGCCAGCTTGGTCGTCGGGCAGAGAGATGCGCAGTCGCTCGTCCAGCGCGATAGAAGGCGAGTCGGTTGTCAGCGGCGTGAAAGACAGCGCCAGCAAGCGCTCGGGCAGGTTGATGGGCGGCAAGAAGAGCGCCAGCGCAACCAGCCCGCCAGCCAGCAGCAGCGTCACCAGCGCGATGAGCCAGCAGGTAAAGCGCGGGTAGCGGGAGGCTGGGGCGGGGTGGTCAGTCATCGAGCGCGAGGTCGCTTAGGGAGTTGATCATGGGGAGGATGGCGGGGGCTAGCGTTCCCACTCGATTTGCCCATTGATATCGTACTTCTCAAACACCTTGAGCACTTCCGCTGCAAATTCCTTCAAATGTTCTTCGCTCTCTCGTTTTGCTAAGACATAGAGACGAATAAAGAGCCGTTTGCCAGTCTCAGTTGCGTTGAGATTTCTCTTCAGAAAGTTGTGTTGGGAACAAAGCGTTTGACCATTATCGATAATTGAGCGACCGCCTCTATCTCGCGCCTTGATATGGTCGACGTGCAGTTCATATCCTTCTGCCGCGCCTTTGCCACAGTAGACGCATGTGTATTGATCCCGCTCAAGTATCGTCTGGCGCTGTTGTGGAGTGAATGGCTCCAGTTTCGCCTCAAACACAAGATTGGGATCGTACATATAGACGCCATTACGCACTTTGCGCAGATACCCATCCTGATGCAGCTTTCTGGCGGCGCGCCATGGATCGCGTGGAACCCGCCCATGAATCTCTTCATACTGAGCCATGATTTCGTCTACCCAGTCGTTGTGATCCAGTTCGACGAATGGTCTGTTCTCGAAATATGCAAGGACCAAACTTGATAGTGATTGTTTCTTTGCCATCACATTCCCTAAGCCATTGCCAGTTGCAGCGGCTTGACCTGCGCAAGCTGAATTCTCTTGCTAGCCAAAGCGCAGTAGTCGGCGTCAATATCAATGCCAATCCCGACTCTTTCATTATTCAATGCCGCAATCAACGTAGTCCCACTGCCGACGAATGGGTCTAGCACGGTATCGCCGACAAAGCTAAAGAGCTTGATACACCGCGTCGGTAGCTCGATAGGAAATGGCGCAGGATGTCCGATGCGCTTTTTACTTTCGCCATTAAAAGTCCAGACCCCGTTCGTCCAAGCCATAAACTCGTCGCGAGAGATGTCATTTACGCGCGAGCCTGACCATTTTTTCCAACTGTTTTTGTACAAGACGACGATTAACTCGACAGGCGCAATCACATAAGGGGCGGACGCGCTCATCCAGGAGCCCCAAGCCGTGCGCCGCGAAATGTTGCCTTCGTTCCAGACGATGGTCGAATGGTATTGGTAACCGATTTCTTTGGCGATTGTCGTGATGTCCGCGCCGACGCTTTGTTGTCCGCCCTTGTTCTTGTCCAGCGGAATGTTCAGGCAAAACCTGCCATCATCCTTGAGCCATTCGTAACAGCGCGACATCCATTCGCGCGTAAATTGCAGGTATTGTTCGTAGGTTAAATCGTCCTTGTTGCTCTTGTACTGGATGTCGACGTTGTAAGGTGGCGAGGTAACAATCAGGTCAACGCTGCCTGGGTTGATTGCGTCCGTCGTTAGTAGGTCATCGTTGTAGATGACTACATTTTCACTGTAGAAGTCGATGGATTGTCGCATCTGTCGCAACCCTGTAGCTTTACCTGATTATACCACGCCAGCCTATTGATATTCCCGTATCTGCTTGCTGAGTTCATTTCCAAACTTCATGCTGGAAATCATCTGTGTTACTGGTCATCTTCACATTGGCACTCCTCCTCAAGCTCACTTTCAATTTCTTCTATGACATTTTCGACGATTTCGTGACATTGCTCCTTTGACAATTGCAGATTAACACGGAGCGCAGCATCCCAGGCGTTGTCCGCAATCATCTTGATATAGTATTTGGGGTTGTCAAACAGTGGCACATCTAATGCCACTAAAACGCCAACGGTTCCCGCTGTTCGCGTCCTGACAATATTACCAGCCGCCTCCGACATTTCTATGATCTTGTGCGCCACTACAAACAGCGTGAGATCCATCTTGTCGTTCATCTTGCCGTCCATGAGCCATTCCTCCAGTCCGTTGCGATGCCGCTACCCGGACACACCGGCCAACCGGCGTCAAGGCTCAATTTTCCACACTGTCCACCGCATTAACCAAAATTCTCGCGCGGCTGCGCAGACGTGACTTGCCCCAGCTGCCATCGCCGACCAGCCAGCCGCCCATGCCCACCGCCACCGCCCCCGCCTGGATTAGCTCACGGGCATTTTGGTCGTTCATTGCGCCGTTGCACATGAAGCGCATGTGCCCCAGCGGTCCATAAATCGCCGCGAAGTAATCGACGCCCAGCGCGCCAATCGGGAAGAGCTTCAGCAGCGGCACGCCCAGCCCCCAGGCAGCCACCGCCTCGGTCGGAGTGGCGACGCCCGGCGCGACCAGCACATCAGCCGCCTGCGCTGTCCGCGCGACTTCGGGCTGGAAAGCTGGCGAAACGATGAAATCCGCGCCAGCCTCGATTGCCTGCCGCGCCGCTTCCACGCTGAGCGCCGTGCCCATGCCCACGCAAGCTTCATCGCCATATTCAGCTTTCAGCGCTTGCATGGCGGCGATGGGCTGCCGCGAGTTCATCAGCATCTCGAAGCAGTTGATGCCTTCGCCCATCAGCGCCTGGCTGGTACGCAGAGCCACATCGGGCGGGAAGTCGCCGCGCATGCCAGCGACGATGCGTGTCTCGGTGATGGCGCGCAGGGCTGTTTCGGCATTCATTCTTCGCTCGCTTTCCGCGTGAATTTGGTCATGACACTTTTCTTTAATCTGTCAGCAGAAATCGCCTGCTTTGCCTCCCCCTGGCTTGTCGGGGGGACTGAGGGGGGTTGCGGCAATGTTGTATACTAGCTTGTGGTCTTGCCCCACCCGCTAATGATAGTCGGCGGCGGGCAATTTGCCAATTGATGAAGGCCGGGGCGCATGAATATCTTGATTGCGGCGGGCGCATTCAAGCACAGCCTCACGGCGGCGCAGGCTTGTTGGGCGATCGAACGCGGCTTAAGCGAATCGAGCCTGGGCGCTGACCTGCTGCGCTTGCCAATCGCCGATGGCGGCAATGGTACGTTAGACGCCTTCCTGGCGACTGGTGGCGAGCGCGTGACCGTGCCGGCGCTGGATCCGCTGCTGCGTCCCATCCAAGCTGATTATGGGCTGATTGATGGCGGGCGCAGCGCCGTGATTGAAATGGCGCTGGCCAGCGGGCTGGAGCTGCTGGCGGCTGATGAGCTGGATGCCCTGCGCGCCAGCAGCTTCGGCGCGGGGCAGTTGCTAGCGGCGGCGCTGGAACGCGGGGCGCGGCGCTTTATCATCGGCTTGGGCGGCAGCGCGACCTCCGATGGCGGCATGGGCTGCCTGCAAGCGCTGGGACTGCGGCTCCTGGACAAAAATGGGCAGACGCTCGAACAAGGCATCGGCGGCGGCAGGCTGGGCGAAATCGCGCAATTCGATGTGAGCGGGCTGGACAAGCGCTGGCGGGATGCGGAAATCGTCATCGCCTCCGATGTGGATAACCCGCCCCTGGGCGAAAATGGCGCGGCGCATGTTTTTGGTCCACAGAAAGGCGCGAATGCCGGGCAAGTGGCGCGGCTGGAGCGGAATCTGCGCCATTGCTTCACGGTGATTCACGAGCAGCGCGGAATTGACCTGCGGGCGGCTCCCGGTGGCGGCGCGGCGGGGGCATTCGCAGCCGGGCTGATGGCTTTCTTCCGCTGTGAGCTGACCAGCGGCATCGAGTTGGCGCTGCGCCACAATCGCTTCCGAGACAAGCTGACGGACTGCGACTTGGTTATCACGGGTGAAGGCAAGTTGGACGCGCAGACTTTATCGGGCAAAGGACCGCTGGGCGTGGCGCGGCTGGCGAAAGAATATGGCGTGCCAACCATCGTCTTCTGCGGCGGGCTGGCGGTTGACGAAGCGATATTGCGCGCGGCTGGCCTGTCAGCGGCGCTGCCCATCGTCGATGCGCCGATGTCGCTGGAAGCGGCTTTGCAGGATGCCGAAGCGCTGCTGCAAAGGGCGGCGCGGCGGCTGGGTTATGTGCTGGCATTACGCGAGCAGGGGGCGTCTTGAAACGGATCGTCATCAAGCTGGGCAGCAGCGTCTTGACCAAAGGCAGCTTGCGCCTCAATCGGCAGCGCATTTTGGAGCTGACGCAGCAGGTCGCGCATTTGCATGAGCGCGGCTACGAAACCATCCTGGTTACTTCGGGCGCGCAGGCCGCCGGGCGCGAGCGGCTGGACTTCCCCAATCTAGGCAAATCCGTGCCAGCCAAGCAGATGCTCAGCGCGGTCGGGCAGGGGCAGCTCATGCGCGTTTATGCCGATTTGTTTGATATCTTCGCTGTGCCGACGGCGCAAGTCCTGCTGACCTGGGACGACCTCAGCAACCGTGAGCGCTACCTCAATGCCCGCGACACGCTTAGCACTTTAATCCAGCATAAGATCATCCCCATCGTCAATGAAAATGACACCATCGCCACGCAGGAAATCCGTGTCGGCGATAACGACAATCTATCGGCTTTGGTCGCCAGCCTTGTCGATGCCGACCTGCTAATCATCCTCACCGACCAGCCGGGCATCTTCACAGCCGACCCGCGCAAAGACCCGCAGGCGGCGCTCATCCCCGATATTGCGCAGATTTCTGATGACTTGTTTGCACTGGCGGGCGGCGCTGGCAGCAGCAGCGGCACCGGCGGCATGGTTACAAAACTGCAAGCGGCTCAGGTTGCCAGCCGCAGCGGCATCAAAACCATCATCGCCAGCGGCAGCGAAGACGATGTCATACGGCGGCTGGTGGCTGGTGAAAAAATCGGCACGCATATCGAAGCCAGCAAAGACCGCAGCGAAAGCCGCAAACGGTGGCTGCTGACCGACCGTCCGCAAGGCAGCCTGCTGGTAGATGATGGCGCGGCGCGGGTGCTCTTGCAAGGCGGCGCCAGCTTGCTGCCGGTGGGCATACGCGCTGTGCAAGGCGACTTTGAACGGGGCGCGGCTGTCAGTGTGCGCGCGCCCGATGGACGCGAGATAGCGCGCGGCTTAAGCAATTATCCAAGCGATGACCTGCGCAATATCTGCGGGCAAAAGTCCAGCGCGATCGCCGATATCCTGGGCTACAGCTATGGCGATGCCGTGCTGCACCGCAATAACCTGGCGCTGCTGTAATACTAATGCTTGGGCAATCGCATCAAATTTAACCACCGAGAGAAAACAGGGCATTACGGGCGAGTCGCCGCCTCGCCCCTACAAAAAATCTCTGTGCCCTCTGCGCCTCTGTGGTGAATATATTGGTAGTGGTCACTTGGTAAGTGATGCGACCTCGCGATTGTATTCAATGATG
>VXNO01000115.1 GCA_009840575.1 Chloroflexota bacterium
TGGTTTTGATGATGCGTTCAAGCAAAGCGAGAGGTTTTTGAGTGGGATAGCCTAGGTACTCATTCGAGCGCCCTACAGGGCTGAATTCTGCCCACCAATCTTCTGGTACTTTGCCTAACTGAGCTAATTCTTGATTGCGTTTAGTATCATGCCCGCCACTGAAAATTGTGGATTTACCAGCGCCTTCCTTGTACTTCTTCTTGAATCGTTCAACATAGCTTTCGCTATACGGGACCCGTACATCGTCTCGATTGAACTCCCATTGGTCCCCATTCGTGTAGAATAGAATAGTGTCGTGTTTTCGTGGAAACCAGCGTGTTGTGTTCGAGGGACCCGTATAACACCAGATAATCTCATTGCGGAAATTCTCCTTCTGAAAGGTCGCGTCCATCGTTGCTTTCAAGTAATGACTCGCATACCAATCACAATGCAGGTAGATGCTGCCAGTCGGCTTCAACACCGCTTTCATCGCCAGGAGACGCTCCGACATATTCAGCAGATAAGCCGCCAAGCTGTTCTGCCTTTTCCGCCTGCTCCCCCTCCTCAAGGGCACTTGTTCTATGCGCTGCGCCACCTCAACAATCATCGCCAGCGTCGGGCGCGGCTCGGGCAGCTTGCGAAACTCCGCCAGCCGCGCATCGTCATCGGCTGTCCATGTCCAGGTATCCACAAAAGCCTCGACTGGCTCATAGCCTTTGTCCTTGCCTTTGAAGGGCAGGTTGTACTTGGCGTTAGAATTGAAAGGCGGGTCGAGGTAGATGAGGTCAACCGATTCGGGCTGGATGTAGTCGCGCAGGATATCCAGGCAATCGCCTCGGTAGAGCTTACGTATTGTGTTGGACATGGCCTTTTCCTGGCAGAATATCGAAAATATGCGTGAAACCCCGCACTGTGTAGATTATAATGCGCTTTGAGACAGTATCGGAGTCGCAATATGAAAGCCTTGACCCTATCCGCCGACTGGGTACCAAAACCCGGCTACGACCTGACCGCCAGCGAACGCGAGCTGCGCCGCCCCCGCAATGCCAATATGGTCTGGCGCTCGCCGCGTCTATCGCTTGGGGATGCGCCCGACCCCAGCCTGCTGCCCGACCAGGTCATGCTGGAAGTCGCGGCGGTGGGCATCTGTGGCAGCGACATGCACATGTACGAAGCCGGGGCTGATGGCTATATGATCTACCCGGGCTTGGTCTGCACGCCCAACATCCTGGGGCATGAATTCGCCGGGCGCATCATCGAGGTCGGCAAGGCGGTGCGCGGCCTGCGCGTGGGCGATTTAGTGGCGGTCGAGGAGATACAATGGTGTGGGCAATGCACAGCCTGTCGGCGCGGCTTCGTCAATCATTGCCTGGATATTGAAGAAATCGGCTTCACCATCCCGGGCGCGATGGCGCAATACCTGCCCGTGCGCGCCAAATACTGCTGGAAGCTGGACGAAATCGCCGCAGCCTATGGCGAAGAAGAAGCGCTGATTATGGGCGCGATGGTCGAGCCGACCGGCGTGTCCTATCAAGGTTTGTTCAACCGCCTGCACAATTGGCTGCCCGGCAACAATGTCGTCATTTTTGGCGCGGGACCCATCGGGCTGGCGGCGCAAGCTTTGGTCATCGCCGCGGGCGCCGGGCGCGTCATCGTCTTTGACCCATCCACCAGCCGCCGCGAAATCGCCATGAAGATGGGCGCGTCGGCAGCGCTCGACCCCCGCGATATCGACCTGGACGCCGCCATCATGCAGTACACCCTGGGGCGTGGCGTGGATTATGTGGTGGAATGCGCAGGCTTCGCTGACAAGACCATTGAGCCGCTTGACCGCTGCCTGGCGGTGAATGCCAGCATCATCGACATCGGCATGGGCGGCGACAACCCGACCTTGCCTATCGTCGCCTACAAGCGCATGGGCGTGCAGTACGCCGGCTCACTTGGTCATGCGGGCGGTCCTTTCCAGCAGGTCATCCGCATGATGGCATCGGGACGCATCGACATGCGCCAGATGGTCAGCGCGCGCATGCCGCTGGACGATGCCGTCGCCGCTTTTAAGCGACTGGAAAGCCGCCAGGACGCAAAAATTATCTTGCAGCCGAACTAAAACGATTCATCGCGGAGACAAGCGGCTATGGGAGACTGGATACTGATATTGGGCGGCATCGTCTTCTGGGTATTGGGCGCCTTGTGCTGGTGGCGGCGCGACCTGGTGTGGCGGCTGTATTCGCTGGAGCCGCGCTGGCGGGCAGATAACCCCGAACGCAGCGCTGCCTGGGATGAGAAAACCCGCCGCTCCGCCTATATCTTCGTGCTGGCGGGTGTAGTTTTCGTGGCGCTGGGCTTGTTGATTTAAGACACCGCCCCCAAATTATGATACAGGCGCACGCCCGCCTCCAGCCCGCTGCAGAAGCTGTCGATATCCAGGTACTCGTTGGGTGAGTGGATGCCTTCGCCATGCCCGTAGGCGAATGCTGTGATGGGCAAGCCAATCAGCCGATTGAAGACGCCCAGGATGGGGATGCTGCCGCCGGTGCGGACTAGCTGCGCGCGCTGCCCAAAGGTAGCGGCAATGGCTGATTGCACCGCTTCCAGCCAGGGGCCGTCCATATCCAGTTGGAAGTACCAAGCCTCTTCGCCGATATTGCATTCGACTTGCACGGTCTCGCTTGCAAAACTCTCGATGTGCATTTTGAGCTGCTGCGAAACGACTGTCGGGTCTTGGTCGGGCGCGAGCCGCATAGTAACTTTGAAACCGGCTTCGGCGGGGATAATGGTCTTGCTGCCGGGGCCTTGATAGCCGCCCCACATGCCGTTGATATCCAGCGTTGGGTAGACCGTGGCGCGCTCCGCAGCCGGGGCAAGGCCCTCGCCCCAGAATTGAGCGACGCCGGCATTTTCGCGCAGCGCCTCGGCATCAAACCCAGCGGCGATGCGCGCTTTTTCGCCGGGGCTGGCTTCTTGCAGGGCGTCATAATAACCGGGCAGACAAACGCGCCCGGCCTCATCATGCAAGCTGCCGATGATCTTGCCCGTTACATGCAGCGGGTTCTGCACGATGCCGCCGTAGAGCCCGGAGTGGATATCGGCGCTGGGTCCCGTCACGCGCACCTCGGCGCTGACGATGCCGCGCCCGGCATAGACCAGTTGCGGCGCATCCGGCTGCAGGTCGCCATCGCAATTCAGCAGCACATCAGCGCTGAGCCGCTCTTTGTTGGTGGCAACGAAAGTTTCAATGCTGGGCGAGCCGGATTCTTCTTCGCCCTCGAACATAATCTTGACATTGACCGGCAGCTCGCCATTTGCTCGCAGCAGCGCTTCGAAGGTTTTGAGATTGCCCCAGACGCCGGCTTTGTTGTCGGATGCGCCCCGCGCGTACATACGCCCAGCGCGGATGGTACCGGTGAAGGGCTCGCTATCCCACAGCGGCAACGGGTCGACCGGCTGCACATCATAATGGGCATAGACCAGCACGGTCGGTTTGTCCGCGCCAGCCCGTAGCCATTCGCCATAGACAACCGGATGCCCGCCAGTGGCGACAGCTTCGCAATTCTCAAAACCAAGCGCGCGCAGCTCCGTGACGATCCACTCAGCGCAGGCTTTTACATCCGCGTTGTGGGCGGGGTCCGCGCCGATGGATGGGAAACGTAGCAATTGCTTGTAATCTTCCAGCATGTTGTCGCGCGTTTCTTGCAGGTAGTCGATGGCATTCTGGATTGTGTCAGACATAGGTGCGCCTCTTTGAGAGTCTGCTTGTCAATTTGCTGGATTAAACCACAGAAGCAATTGGAAGTATGTAATGAAAATATCATCCCCCCAGAGGCACAGAATCTTTGTTCCCTTTGCGTGCTTTGTGTCTTTGTGGTTAAAATTTCACCGACTTACTTGTGATTGCCTCGCTGCCGCTGTGATGAAAAAAACGCTACAATACGCTCAGTGGAGGCTGGATAGCGATGCTAAAACATATTCTCGTCGTCGATGACGAGCGCACCATCCGTGAAGTCGCCCGGCGCTACCTTGAGCTAGAAGGCTATGTCGTTACGGAAGCGGAGACAGGTCCCCAGGCGCTGTCGCTGCTACACGCGGGACGCCCCGACCTGATCGTGCTGGATGTGATGCTGCCGGGCACGGACGGATTCGCCATCACGCGTCGCCTGCGCCAGCATGAGGACTTCAGCCCCCTGCGCGCGGCTGGCGATATTCCTATCATCTTGTTGACTGCCCGCAGCAGCGAGGTCGACCGCGTGGCGGGCTTGGAGCTGGGCGCGGACGACTACCTCACCAAGCCATTCAGCCCGCGTGAGTTGGTGGCGCGGGTCAAGGCGGTCTTGCGGCGCTCCAGCCCGACGGCAAAAGCCACCAGCGACCAGGCAATCACTGTTGGCGCTGTGTGGCTGGATCCCGCGCGGCGCGCGGCCAGCGTCGCCGGCAAGCAAATGACGCTCACCGCCAAAGAATTTGACCTGTTGGCTTTTTTCATGCGCAACCGCAGCCAGGTATTCAGCCGCAGGCAGTTGCTCGACCAGGTCTGGGGCTATCAATTTTATGGCGATGAGAGCACGGTCACGGTGCATGTGCGCCGCCTGCGCGAGAAGCTGGAGCGCAACCCCAGCCAGCCCGATTACATCCAGACAGTCTGGGGCGTCGGCTACAAGTTTGAAGCGCCGGACTAAGCGAGCTCATGCGACTGCCACGCCACCCCACCCTGGTCTTCTTTAGCCTGCTGATCATCCCTATCGCTGGCACGCTCTTCAGCGAGCTGGTCATGTTCGACCTGCCCGGCAACGAGGTGCAGCAATTGGTCGCTTTTATGATTATCACCGGCATCAGCAGTTCATTTTTGTCCTATGCCTTGTATCGGCTCGGCGTGCTGGAATGGTTCCGCAGCCTGCGCTGGGCGATCTGGATGGTCATCGCCCTGCTGGTGCTGATGATCTTCTTGAATGTCTGGGTCATCGCGCGCTTCACCTTCATCCAGATGCACTACCTGGCGCTGACATCGCTGCTGCTGGTCTTTGCGGGTTTGTCGGCATTGAGCATCGGCTTCTTCGCCTCAAAGACCATGACCGACCGCCTGTCGCAGCTCAGCGAGGCGACCAGCGCGTTGGCTGGGCAAGATTTCACTGTGCGGCTGGCTATCAGCGGCAATGATGAAATTGCCCAACTGGCGGATACCTTCAACCAGATGGCGCAAAAGCTGGGCGAAGTCGAAGCGCAAAAAGCCGAGCTCGAGCAGACGCGCCGCGACTTGACCGCCTGGGTATCGCACGATTTGCGCACGCCGCTGGCCTCGCTGGCAGTGATGATCGAGGCGCTGCAAGATGGCGTCGTCAGTGATGAAGCGACTGTACAACGCTACCTGGCCGGCAGCCGCGCCGAAATCGAGCATCTGACCGCCTTGATCGACGACTTGTTCGCCCTGGCACAGTTGGATGTCGGGCACCTCAACCTGAATTGGCAGAGCGCTTCCATCCGCGATTTGATTTCTGACACGCTCGGCAGCATGCGCCGACAAGCGCAGCAAAGCGAAATCGCGCTGCATGGCGAGGTGGAAGACGATGTGGATGTCATCCAGATGGCGACGGACAAAATCCAGCGCGTGCTGAGCAACCTAGTCGACAACGCTATCAAATACAGCGCCAGTGGCGAAAGCGTCACCCTGCGCGCCTGGCGGGCGGATGGCGATATCCGTATCGACATTCACAACAGCGGCGCATACATCCCCAGCAATGTGCTGCCGCGCTTGTTCGAGAGCTTTTATCGTGGCGAAGGCTCGCGGGCGCAGGCGCAGGATGGCGCGCGTGGCACGGGCTTGGGCTTGGCGATCGCGCGCGGTTTTATCGAAGCGCACGGCGGACGGATATGGGCGACCAGCAGCCAAGACAGTGGCACAACCTTCAGCTTCACCCTGCCCCAACCGCCCTAGTCCACCAGCGCGTAACATTCATCCAGCCGCAGCTCGACCAGCTCAATGCCATGCGCCTGCATGAATTCCCGCGATGGCGCATTGTGCGACCAGCTTGCGCCGATGATGACACGCGGGATTTGGTAGCGCACGATAGCCCCCGCGCACATCAAACACGGAAAGGCGCTGGTATAAAGCACAGTATCGGCATAGCTTTCCTGCAAGCCCGCCGCCTTGATGGCTTCCATCTCACCGTGGCTGAGCGGGTCATTGTTTTGGATCATCCTGTTGCGCCCCCGTCCGATGACCTGCCCGCCACGCACCAGCGCCGCGCCAAAGGGGCTGCCGCCTTCCGCTTTGGTGGCGCGCGCTTCCTCGATAGCGACGCGCATGAATTCGTCCATGCTGTTTATCCCCTCGTCTTTCGCCCTGAGTATACCTTGCCTGCTTGCCCCAAGGCAGCAAACGCTGTGTTATAATCTCGGCGGCGAGTTGATTCAGCTGCCTGGCTGAGCTTGCAGCAATTCTTTTTTCAATTTCTCAGGAGCTTCCCAAAATGGCGGAAAAAGCAAATGACGCGCACACTGATTTGAGGAACAACCAACACGGCATCATCACCATCGTGGCTGTGGTCGTAGCCGCTGCTGCGGGCTTGTTGCTTCGCAATGACCTGCTCTTTGGCTTGGTGATGGGCACGATCTACTTAAGCTCATTTCGAGCAGGACCCAAAGTAGCCACCGCGATTGCCGAGAACGCCGAAGAGTCGCAAGCGCCAGCGCACATCATTGGCAGCATCGTCGCCGGTATCGTTGCCAGCGCCATCGCGGCAGTCATCCTTCTCATTATTCGCAGCCTGGTGGGCGAGGCAATCAATGTAACGGCGGACGACAACATCATCGTGCAGATAATCAAACACTTTTTTGATGCCTGGGCATGGCTGCCTGCGGGCTTGGGCTTGGCAATCGGCTCGCTGACCTATCGGGCTGGCGCGGACTAGACCGCCCGAGCTAGCCGCGCTGACTTGTGCCGATTGGCGCTTGCCACAATAAGAAATTGTCGCTATCCTCACAATACTGACCAGTCAGTACTGTGCAAATATGGATTCCCCAGAGAAACGCCCCCCCACTCGCGAGCGTATCCTGGATGCGGCGCTCAACATCTTCAGCGCCAAGGGCTTCCACGATACCAAGCTGGACGAAATCGTCGCTGAAGGCAGCGTCAGCAAAGGCAGCATCTACTTCCACTTCCCCAACAAAGAGAAGCTCTTCATCGCATTGGTCGATCAATTTGCTGATTTGATCGAGCGCCGCGCCAAAGAAGCCATCGCCCAAGAAGCGCCCGGCATGCAGCGAGTCCGCGCCGCGCTGGAAGCTGTGCTGGAAACATTTGGCAAGTACCGCCGCCCCGCCAAGCTGCTGCTGGTGCAAGCGGTCGGCTTGGGCAGTGTCTTCGAGCGCAAGCGCCTGGAGGTCAACGACCGCTTCGCCCAGTTGATCCAAATTTACCTGGACGAAGCTATCGCCGATGGCTCAATCGCTCCGGTCAACAGCCATATCGTGGCGCATGCCTGGATGGGCGCGATCTACAATGTCGTCATCCAATGGGTGTATACGGGCGAACCCAGCCAGGAAGACATCATGGACGCGCTGCTGCCGCTGCTGCTGAAGAGCGTCGATTATCGCTAGCCATGCCAAAGCCACCTGGCGAGCGCCTGCTCAGCTATAGCCTGCCCGGCCCGGGTATCTCTCCGCGCGACTTTCTTGCCGCGCATGAAGGGAGAGCGCGCTTTGCCTGGGCATCCGCCGATGGTTCGCTGGAATTGGCGGGAGCTGGCAGCGCCGTTGAACTATTCGCCTGGGGCGATGCCCGCTTCGATGCGATTCGCCGCGATGCCCGCGTCCTGTTCGCGGAAGCGCTGCAATCCGACAAGTCGTCGCTGGCAGGTCCGCGTTTGTTCGGCGGCTTCGCCTTTCGCGGCGACTTCGCGCCCGACAACACCTGGTCGATTTATGCGCCGGCGTGGCTTGTGCTGCCGCATTATCAGCTGGCGCGCGCCCAGGCCCAGGGTGAAGTCTGGCTGACCATCAACGCGCAGGTACCACGAGACGAATCCCCAGCCAGCATGCTGCCCGCGCTGGAAGCGGCGCTGCGGACGAAGATCAAGCAGCTGCGCGCCTTTTCTACGCGGCGCAACCAGCGACAAAGCCACCTGCTGGCTATCAACTACCCCATGAGCTTGGCCGCCTGGACGCGCATGATTGATCGGGCACGGGGCAACATCCATGCGGGCGAGCTGACCAAGGTGGTGCTTTCTCGCGCGGCTGAATTGCGCTTTGACGGCGCGATAAACCTGCTGCCTATTTTGGATCACCTGGCAGGGCGCTACGCCGATTGTTATCGCTTCCTGTTTGAACCGCGTCCGCGTTATGCCTTTTATGGCGCTACACCCGAATTGCTGGCTGCCGTCACGGGGCGGGAGCTGCAAACCATGGCGCTGGCTGGCAGCATCAAACGCGGCGCAAACCCAGCCGAAGATGAGCGGTTGGGGCAGCGCCTGCTGCAAAGCGCGAAAGAGCGCAGCGAACAGCAGATTGTCGTCGATAAAATCCGCGAAAGCCTCGCGCCACTCGCCCAATCCTTGGAAGTCTTGCCGCTGCGCCTGTGCAAGCTACGGCACATTCAGCACTTGCACAATCCCATCCGCGCTTGGCTGAAAGAGGCGTCTGGTTTGTTGCCGCTGGCCAAGACCTTGCATCCCACGCCCGCACTGGGTGGCGACCCGCGAAGCCACGCCCTGCAGCTAATCCGCCAGCTCGAGCCCATCCCCAGAGGCTGGTATGGCGCGCCAGTCGGCTGGCTGGATGCGCAGTTGGATGGTCAATTCGCGGTGGCGATTCGCTCGGCGGTGGCGCAAGAGTCGCGCGTATGGGTCTATGCCGGCGCCGGCATCGTCGCCGACAGCCAGGCTCAAGCCGAATGGGAGGAGACTACGCTCAAGCTCCGCCCCATGCTCGAGGCGCATGGCGAGAATCCGAGTACATAATTGACACATTGAACGACAAAAGCATATCAATGTCGACTATAAGGGACATAACATGGGAAGATACATCGCAGATATCATCATGGAGAATCGCGCAATTGTTGAAGTCAAGTCAGTCAAGCAGTCGGGGCGCATACATACCGCTCAGCTATTGACCTGCCTCCGGCTGGCCAACCTCCAGGCGGGACTGCTGATAAACTTCAATGTGCCTGTGCTGCGCAATGGGATCAAGCAGGTGGTTTTGTGATTGACTCTTTGTGCCCTTTGTGTCTTTGTGGTTAAAGATGCCTAACCCCGCCAGTAAGTACGCAAGGACATTCATCGACGCGCTGGTCGCCGCGGGGCTGCGCCATGTCTGCATCGCGCCGGGCTCGCGACATACCCCGCTGGCGCTGGCATTGGCGAGGCACCGCGAGCGCGTCCAGCTCACTTCGCATCTGGACGAACGCAGCGCGGCTTTCTTCGCTTTGGGCTTGGCGCTGGGCAGTGGCAAACCCGCCGCCATTGTCTGCACATCGGGCTCAGCCGCCGCCAATTTCTTCCCCGCTATCGTTGAGGCGCGTCAATCTCGCCTGCCACTCATCGTCCTGACTGCTGATCGTCCGCCCGAACTGCGGCACAGCGGCGCTAACCAAACCATCGACCAACTCAAACTTTTTGGCAGCTATGTCGATCTCTTCGTGGATGCGCCCCTGCCCGAAGCCGACCCGCCCAAGCTGGCGCTGGACAACCTGCGCGCACTGGCAGCGCGCGCCTTTGTCACTGCGCGGGAAAAACGCGGCGTCGTACACATCAATCTGCCTTTCCGCAAGCCTTTCGAACCCGCTGCCGATGATGAGTTGGCGATCGACCGTCGCCCGCCAACGCGCTTTATCCCGCCGATTCCGCGGGGCGAACCCGTTCTGCGCCGCTTGCTCACGCCGGATTTGCGTAATTGTCGCGGGCTTATCTATTGCGGGCATGGCAGCGCCCGCAACACAGCCGAACAACGCGCCCTGTCGCCTTGGTTAGCAAGGCTCTCGCAAGTTACGGGCTTCCCTGTGCTGGCGGAGTTCAGCTCGAATCTGCGCGGTGAAGATGTCTTGGGCGCGTATGAATCCTGGCTGGCGGGCATTGACATGAGCCGCCTGTCCGCGCTGATACGGCTGGGCGCGCCGCCGCTCTGCGCCACTATGCAGGATTTGCTGGCAGAGAGTCGATTCGATTATCACATCTATTGCAGCCGCGCTGGCGAATGGACGGACGCCAGCCATAGCATCAGCCATCATTTGACTATCGATCCCGCTGCTGTCCACCCACGCGAGTTCGAGGATATGCTCGCCGCCGATGACATTTGGCGCGCTCAACTGGCAAAGCTCGATACCAATGCTTGGCAGGTCATCCGCAGCGAACTGGCGAATGGCAATTATTTTGATGGCGCAGTTGCTTTTGATATGGCGCAGTTGCTGCCTGAGGATGGCGCGGTCTTCGCTGGCAGCAGCCTGCCCGTTCGCCAGTTGGATCAGTTTGCCCCGCCCCGCCAGCCACCGCCCCAGGTATTTGCCAATCGCGGCGCATCCGGCATTGATGGCAATGTCTCGTCCGCGCTGGGCATCGCCATGGCGCGCAAGGGCAAACCCACGGCTGCGCTGCTGGGCGATATCACGGTCTACCACGATATGAACGGGCTGCTGGCAATAAAGCGCTGTGGCATTCCTATCACGATTGTGCTGCTGAATAATGATGGTGGCGGCATCTTCCAGCGCCTGCCCGTGCGCCGATTCAAGCCCGCCTTCCAGGATTTCTTTCTCACGCCGCATGGGCTGGACTTCGCCCTGGTCGCAAAATTGTATGGCTTGCGTTATAGCCGCGCCGACGACCGCGCCACATTCCGCCGCGCGTTTGCCGAGTCCATCAAAAGGTCAAGCGCGACATTGATCGAAGTCCGCAGTGATGCCTTGGGCGACCTGCAACGCCGCGAAGAAATCATGCGCGCAGTCAAGGCAGAGGCAAGGCAGTCGGTATAATCCAATTCAGCACAGAGACTCACAGCACACAGAGGGAGATACAAACTATGACCAGCGCCGAGCAGCAAGCCAAAATCAGCACCGCCGACCTCATGCAGCTGGCGGACTGGCGCGAGGTTGCGCCTTATGAAGATATCACCTATCACCAAGCCGAGGGCATCGCGCGCATCGCCTTCGACCGCCCCAACATCCGCAACGCCTTCCGCCCCAAGACCATCGACGAAATGACCGAAGCCGTCTTGCATGCCTGGCAGGACAGCGGCATCGGCGTATTGTGGATCACTGCCAACGGACCCAGCACAAAAGATGGCATCTGGTCATTCTGCGCTGGCGGCGACCAAAAAGTGCGCGGGCACAGCGGCTATGTCGGCGATGATGGCGTGCCGCGCCTCAATGTTTTGCAGCTGCAACGCTACATCCGCAATATCCCCAAGCCAGTCCTCGCGGTTGTGCCGGGTTATGCCATCGGCGGCGGGCATGTCTTGCATGTTTGCTGCGACCTGACGATCTCCAGCGACAACGCCATCTATGGGCAGACGGGGCCCATCGTGGGCAGCTTTGACGCCGGCTTCGGCTCATCTTTTCTGGCGGCGCATATCGGTCAGAAAAAAGCCCGCGAGATCTGGTTCCTTTGCCGGCAATACAGCGCCGAGCAAGCTCAGGAGATGGGCATGGTCAACACCGTCGTGCCCCTGGCGCAGTTGGAGCGAGAGGCGCTGCAATGGTCGCGCGAGATTCTCAGCAAAAGCCCCATCGCCCTGCGCTTCATCAAAGCCGGCTTGAATGCCGAGCTGGATGGCCAGACCGGCCTGCAAGTGCTAGCTGGCGACGCCACCATGCTCTTTTATATGACTGAAGAAGGCAGCGAGGGCAAAAACGCCTTCCTGGAAGGGCGCAAACCCGACTTCGGCAAGTTCCCGCGCCGATCGTGAAAGTTCACGGGCGAGTCACCGCCTCGCCCCTACAATACGGCGGGGGTGGCGGGGATTATTTCTGGGCTGCTGCGGAAGCCGCGCCCGACAAAACCTTCATCGCCTATCAGGGGCGCGAGTTAACATTCGCCCAGGTAAACCACCTGACCGCGAAGACCAGCGCCTGGCTGCAAAGCCACTGCCAGTCGCAGCCCGGCGACAAGGTCGGCATCCTCATGCCCAACTGCCTGCCCTATGTATGGACTGTGCTGGCATTGATGCGCCTGCGCGTCATCATCGTGCCGCTGAACACCCGGCTAACCGCGGACGAATTACAATGGCAGCTCGAAAAGGCGCAATGCAAGCTGGTGATATGCGCGCCCGAAACCCTCGCCAAAGCGAAAAGCTGCACGACCAAGTTCCTGTTGTTTCCGCCAGAGAGCCAGCTACATCCGCCCGCCGCCATAGACAGGTTCGCTAGGCCTGCTCTCGCTGAGGACTTCGCCATCATCCATACCTCCGGCACCAGCGGCCGCCCCAAAGCGACTGTTTTGAGCTATGGCAATATCTACCACAGCGCCCTGGCATCGGCGCAGAGGCTCGGCGCGCTGCCCGACGATCGCTGGCTCTGCGTATTGCCGCTCTGCCATGTTGGCGGGCTGAGCATTATCCTGCGTTCGCTGATTTATGGCACGGCGGTGGAACTGCTGCCGGCTTTTGATGTTGACGCAGTAAATCGCCTGCTGAGCGAGCAGCCGATTTCGCTCGTCTCGCTGGTGCCGACCATGCTGCAGCGACTGCTGGCCGCGAAACAGCGCGGCTGGAATCCACGCCTGCGGTTGATCTTGCTGGGCGGTGAAGCGGCTCGACTCAGCTTGATTGAGCGCTGTCTGGCTGAGCAGATTCCCGTTGCCGCGAGCTATGGGTTGAGCGAGGCCTCCTCGCAGGTGGCGACGGCTCTATCACAGCAACTGCGCGAAAAAAGCGGCACAGTTGGCAAGCCCTTGCCCGGCACACAAGCGCGCATCGTAGACGAGCAGGGGCGAACCCTGGCGGCGAATACGGCGGGCGAAGTGCTGGTCAAGGGCGCGACGGTCATGCGCGGCTATTATGACGACGTTGCCGCGACCAACCGGGCATTGCGCGCTGGCTGGTTGCGCACCGGCGATATCGGCTACTTGGATGCCGATGGCGACCTGTTCATCATGCAGCGACGCAGCGACCTTATCATCAGCGGCGGCGAAAATATCTACCCCGCCGAGGTCGAAGCCGCCCTGCGACAGCACCCCGCGCTGGACGATGCCCTGGTCTTCGGCTTGCCCGACGAACAGTGGGGACAGCGCGTCGCCGCCCTTGTACAATTGAAGCCGGGCGAAATTGTAGCTGTAAATGAGCTGATTGACTTCGCGGGGCAGCGCCTGGCTCGTTACAAAATCCCCCGCGAATACGCATTTGCCAAATTGCCACGCAGCGCCGCTGGCAAAGTCAATCGCAGCGCCGCCCGAAAAACCTTCCATGCTGCGATTGCGCGCCGCTAGCGGCAATCGCTATGCCATACGCCGTCAAGGCACAGGCGAGCCGCTATTGCTGCTGCATGGCTTCACAGGCGACCACAGCGGCTGGCAGGGCGTCGCGCCAACCTTGGCAAGGAAATACCAGCTAATTTTGGTCGACCTGTTGGGACATGGCGGCAGCGAATCGCCGAAATCCACCGCAGCCTGGCGTATGTCCAGCATCGCCACCGACCTGGTTAGCTTGCTGGACGCGCTGGAGCTGACGCAAGTCCACCTGCTTGGCTATTCCATGGGCGGAAGACTGGCGCTGTATCTGGCGCTGCGCTATCCACGCCGCTGTATGTCCTTGACCTTGGAAAGCGCATCGCCGGGCATCGCCGATGAACAGCAGCGTATGGCGCGCCAGCAAAGCGACAATCAACTGGCGGACAAAATCAAAACGCGCGGAATCGCCTGGTTCGTCGACTATTGGCAGTCGCTGCCCATGTGGGCTTCCCAAGTTCAATTGCCAGCCCAAGCACATTTAGCGCAGCGAGGGCAACGGTTGCGCTGCCAGCCAGTTGGCTTGGCGAAGAGCTTGCGTGGCATGGGCAGCGGCGCGCAGCCCAGCTTGTGGGCGGAATTGCCCAGCCTGCAAGCCCCGACTCTGCTCGTCGTTGGCGGGCTGGATGACAAGTTTCGGCGCATTAATGCGGCAATGCAGGATGCTATCCCCGACGCGTGGCTGGAAATCATCGGCGACGCCGGGCACAACGCGCACTTGGAAAAACCCGGGCAATTCACCCGTCTGCTGATGGCGCATCTGGCGGCGGCTTCGCCTTAATTGCAGCCGCCGGGCACACTGCGAATGGGTCTCCAAGCGGGCAGCAAGGCATTGAACCTGGCGGGGAGGGGCGTCAGCAGATAGACCTTCACATACTCGTGCCAATCCCGCGAATAGTCGGCATCGCTAAAACCCAAGTCGATCCAATAAGGCGAGCTGCGGTAACCGGCGGTGTCGGCCATGTAGCCGACTCCGTAGCCAGGCACAAAGACATCGCTGCGATAGGGGATGAGGTCGGGGTCAGAAGCGACGATGCCCCTGCGCAGGGTCTCGCCGATGGCTGTTATGGTATTGCCGCCGCTTGAACGTGGACTATAGCTGGTCGCGTACATACACAGCACGCGCCAATACTCACGCGGACCCGCCGGTGTATTGACCGCGCCTAAGACGACCGGCTTAGTGCCATAGCCGATAATCTGATTCTGCGGCGGCTGCACCAGTTGCGATTCAGCGGTCTCTCGGCTGACCTCGCTGCCATTTTCATAACGAGCCAGCGTGATTGTCTCGCGGATTCCGGGCTGCGCGGGCTGAATCTCGCTGGTTTTATCCAAGGGCGTATTCGGGTCGGGGCGATATTCGGGATTGCCGGGCGGGACTTCTTCGCGCTCCACCAGCTCTTCGATGCGCACGCGCAGCACTTCGATTTCTGATTGGCTATCGAGCCGGGCATCCAGGGGCGGCCGCGTATAATCCAGGCTGCTCAGGGGGATTTCCAGCTCATCCAGCAGGTCAGCTACCCGTTTGGCAGCCGTGCGCGCTTCGATGACCTCGCCATCCACCAGCAGCCGCACCGGCAAGCCGCGCGTGATTGTCAGCTGCATAGCGCTATCCAGCCGGGTATCCAGCGGCAGGCTGAGTTCATCGCCCGCGCCCAGCCTTATGCCGGCTTCGTTCAGCGCCTCGCCAATGGTGCCAGCGGCAGAGGCAATGGTGATTTCAGCGTCACCATCCTGGATGCGTAGATGCAGGGCGCGACGTATTTCGATTGTGTTGGCTGGCACAGTCCAGCCGGGCAGCGCTTCTTGATAAGCCAGCGCGCCATTGATCCACACTTTGTCCTTCACGCCCAGCGAGATGCCAGCGCGCTCCAGTATCGGCAGCGGCTCATGCCGAATCGTCCGCAGTTGACTCGCTCCCCCGGCGTCGATGATGCGGACGATTCGCTGTGGCGCTGGTGTCAGCTCGACCACAGTCACGCCGCCATCCGCCCAGCGCAGCAAAGCTGCCGCCAGCAAGCCGCCCGTGACGAAGAGCAGGCTGCTGCATAAGACGATAATCAGCAGCAGAATGCGCCTGGCTCGGTCTGCGTTCATATTGCAAATGATACACGCAGATTAGGGCTTGCGCTGGTTATTTCTTTCACATAGCATATTTATTGATACCGCGTATCAATAAGGAGCTAAACGCATGAAAGTACGAATAGTCGCTCTTGTCCTGTTGGCGCTGCTGCTCGGCGTCAATGTCGGCGCTCAATCGGCGCAGCCGGTCGTGATTGCATCCCACAGCATATTGGCGGATGTGGCGCGCAATATCGCCGGCGACCACCTCGAAGTCCGCACGCTCATCCCGGCGGGCAGCGACCCGCACCACTTCGTCCCTACGCCCAGCGACCTCGCTGCTGTCGCCGATGCTGATCTGGTACTCATCAACGGCGTTGGCTATGAAGAAACACTGCTGGAAGCGATAGAAAATGCCGGCGTGGATGTCAATATCGTCGTCGCCTCGGCTTGCATCGATATTCGCCCCGCGAGCGCGCATGATGAAGACCACGACGACCATGAGCATGAAGACGATATGCACGATGACCACGACGACCATGCGCACGATGACGATGACGAACACGCCCACGATGAAGACCATGACGACCATGGGCATGATGAAGACCATGACGACCATGGGCATGATGAAGACCATGACGACCATGGGCATGATGAAGACCATGACGAGCACGGGCATGACGAAGACCATGACGAGCACGGGCATGATGACGATGACGAACTAACCGGCTGCGATGCGCAAGATGCCGAATTCCATGCCCTCGGCTTTCACAGCCATGGCAAATTCCTGGGCCGCGCCGAAGACATCGAGTGCGCGGGACACGACCATGGCGACCATGGGGACGAGCATGAAGACGACCATGGAGATGAGCATGAAGACGACCATGGCGACGAACATGATGACCATGTCGATGAGCATGGTGGGCACGAAGAAGGCGCTTGCGACCCGCATATCTGGTTCGACCCGCAGAATGTTATCCGCTGGGCGCTGACCATTCGCGACAGCTTCAGCGAGATCGACCCCGACCATGCCGCCGATTATCACGAAGCGGCGCTGGCTTATGCCATGGAGCTGGACGCGCTGGAAAGCGAATTCATCTGGCCCCTGCTGGAAAACCTGCCCGAAGAAAAACGTCTGCTGGTTACCGCCCACGATGCCCTGGGCTACCTGGCTGGCACCTTCCACTTTGAGATCGTCAGCACCGTCATCCCTGGCGTCAGCACTGTCGTCGAGCCGAGCGCGAGCGATGTCGCCACGGTGATCGACGTCATCCGCGAGCAGGGCTTGACCGCCATCTTTGGCGAATCAACCACCAGCGACAGGATCCTGCAGGTTATCGCCGCGGAAACTGACGTCGAAATCGCGCCGCTCTACACCGATTCGCTCGGGCAAGCGGACGGACCCGCCGGCACCTACCTGGACTATATGCGCTACAACTTCACGACTATAGTTGAAGCGCTGAGCAGTTGAGACAGAGCAGGCGAGAGATAAACTGATGGCATCTAAAAAGGGCGCGCAGGCGGCGCTGATTGTCCGCCAGCTAGGCACAGGCTATCCAGGCAACCGGCACGCCCTTTCCAATGTCAGCTTCACAATTCAAGCCGGCGAGCGCGTCGCCGTTATCGGAGCCAACGGCGCTGGCAAGAGCACGCTCATCAAAGCCATCGTCGGCATGCTGCAGTTCAACTCCGGCAGCATCTCGATCTTCGGCAAAGATTGCTACAGCAGCCACAGCCTGGTCGGCTATGTGCCCCAGCAAAACGACATCGACTGGAGCTTCCCTGTCTCCGTGTACGATGTTGTGATGATGGGGCGCGTCCGGCATATCGGCTGGTTTCGGCTGCCGCGCCGCGCCGACCATACTGCCGTGCGCGATACCCTGGCGCATCTGCGCCTGGCGCACTTGGCAAAGCGGCAAATCAGCGAGCTCAGCGGCGGGCAACGGCGGCGTGTCTTCATCGCCCGCGCGCTGGCGCAAGAATCCCGCGTGCTGCTGCTGGACGAACCCTTCAGCGGCGTCGACCAACAGGCAGAAGGCGAAATCATCGAGGCGCTGGATATCATGTCTCGGCGCGGCATCACCATCCTGATGTCGACGCACCACCTGGAGAATGCGGCGCTGCGCTTCGACAAGATACTGATTCTCAATCAAGGCGAGATTGCGGCTTTTGGCGCTGCCGAAGAAGTGCTGGTGCCGCAGACGCTACGGCGGGCATTTGGCGGCAGCATGACCCTGCTCAGTGATGACCTACTGATGTTGGCGCGCCAAAGAGAAAGGTCGGCTTGACATGGATATGGTGGCTTTCCTGGCTGAGCCATTGCAATATAACTTTATTCAGCGCGGCATGTTGGCGCTGATTTTGGTCGGCGGCATCAACGCGGTGGTCGGCTGTTTTGTGATGGTGCGCAGCATGGCTTTCTTCGGCGATGCGCTGGCGCATTCGATCCTGCCGGGCATCGCCCTCTCCTACACAGCCAGCGGCGGCAACATCGGCAGCAGTCTCTTCTTCGGCGGCTTGGGCGCGGGGGTATTCTCGGCAATGGTGATCGCCTGGCTGACGCGCAAGCAAGAGATAAAAGAAGACAGCGCTATCGCCATTGTCTTTGTAACCATGTTTGCGCTGGGCATCGCCATCATCAGCACGCAATCCAGCTACGCCATCGACTTGACGCATATCCTCTTCGGCAGCATCAACGGCATCAGCCAGCAGGACTTGCTCATCATGGCGGTCATGGGCGCTATCGTGCTGGTCTTGATCGGCTTGTTCTACAAAGAGTTTCTCATCATCAGCTTTGACCTAAGCCTGGCGCAGAGTTTGAAGCTGCCGGCGGAAGGGCTGCGGCTGCTGCTGCTGATATTGGTCGCCGTTACTATCGTCGTCAGCTTGCAGGCGGTGGGCATCGCGCTGATGCTGGCGCTTTTGATCACGCCGGTGGCGACGGCGCGGCTGCTGGTCAAGCGCTTGCACCACATGCTGTTTCTCTCCAGCCTGCTGGGCATCGTCAGCGGCATCGTCGGCTTTTATGCGTCCTATTACCTGGATATCCCCTCCGGGGCTTGCATCGTGCTGGTGCTCAGCGCGCTGTTTGGGCTGGTCTTTATGATGCAGTCGGCATTGAATCGGCTGGCAGAGCGCAACTGACCTGCCCCGCCGTTACTGGATGCGCAGCATGACGCGCCCGGCGGCATCCCACAGGTCTTCGAGCGTATAGTATTTGCGCTTCTCAGGGGCGAAGAAGTGCGCCACCACATCGCCATAGTCCATCACCACCCAGCCGCTTTCCGCCGTGCCTTCGTTGGCGAAAGGCAGTTTACTGTGCTTGTCTTTGACATCCAGGCGCACTGTGTCGATCAGCGCGCGCAGATGCCGCTCGTTATCGCCGCTGCAGATGATGAAAAAATCGGCGATGAGCTGGTCGGGGCGCAAGTCGAGCAGCAGAATGTCTTCCGCCTTGCGGTCTTCGACGATGTCGACAATATCATGCGCCAGTTTCAATGAGTCCAAAGGCGCTGCCTCCTGGTAGCATTCCACACAATACGCCTATCTTAGCACATTATTGGGCAGCATGAGTGTCATCAATTCAACCATCTGCGCCGCCGACTTGCACATATTTGCGCCACGCCACAAGGTTCTTGTATACTCAATAGTGAGTCGCGATGGTTGCGCGGCATCAATTCGTAAATGGAATAAAGGAGTGGAACAACCATGAAGAAGTACTTGCTTTTGTTCACCGCGTTGAGCCTGCTCTTCGCTTTCAGCCTGCCCGCTATGGCGGACGGGCACTGCATGGACGAGTTGGGCTGCGTAGAAGTGGGTCAGGATGATCCGATCGTCATCGGCGCATTGCTCACCGTATCCGGCGCGACATCCTTTTATGGCGAGGATTCACGTGGTGGCATTGAGATAGCCATTGACGCCCGTGATGGCATGCTGCTGGGCCGCGAAATCGAACTGGTCGTCGAAGACAGCCTGTGTTCGGCAGAGGGCGGACAAGCCACAGCACAGCGCGCAGCCGCCGATGAGAGTATTGTCGGCTTGATTGGCACGACCTGCTCCGGCGCGGCACAAGGCGCGATGCCCATCATCAGCGAAGCCGGCATGTTGATGATTTCGCCTTCCAATACATCGCCGCGCTTGACGAATGACGATGTGGATGCCGGCGGCACCTACTATCCAGGCTACTTCCGCACGGCGCATAACGACCTCTTCCAGGGCTCGATGGGCGCGCGCTTCGCCATTGAAGTGCTGGGCGCGGAGACAGCCGCCACCATCCACGATGGCGATCCCTATACCGAGGGTTTGGCTGTTGTCATGGCGGATACCTTCGCCGAGATGGGTGGCGATGTCGTTTTCCAAGGCGCGGTCGCCAAGGGCGATACCGATATGACGGCTATCTTGACTGAGATCGCCGCCAGCGGACCCGATGTCATTTACTTCCCCGTCTTCACGCCTGAATCGGAGTTCATCGCCAGCCAGGCGCGCAACACGCCAGGCTTGGAAGACGCCCAGTTGATGGTCAGCGATGGCAGCTTCTCCAGCTCCTTCGCCGGCAATGTTGGCTCTGGGGCAGTCGGCATCCACATGACCAGCCCCTATGTCGCCGGCGAAGAATACGACGCCTTCCTGATGACATGGGATGACCTGATCGGCGGCTCGCCACCCAGCGGATTCCACGCCCATGCCTATGATGCCGTCAATATGCTGATGGACGCCGTCGAAGCGGTCGCTGAAGAGGCTGACGATGGCAGCTTGATGATCGGCCGGCAGGCGCTGCGCGATGCCGTCTCCGCGATAGAAAACTACGCTGGCTTGACCGGCACACTGACCTGCCAGGACGAATCGCCCTATCGTGGCGACTGCGCGACTGGCTCGGCGCTGGCGGTCTACGAGATCACCCAGGCGGAAGTCGATGGCGCATGGCCCCCCGCCGTCGTCTGGGATATGTCCATGGCCATGGGCATGGACGAAGGCTAGAGCCTGCCACCGCAACGCAGGCCTTTGCAATTTTGGAACAAGCCAGGGCACAGCTGTGTTCTGGCTTGTTCCCTGCATTAGAGAGCCTGCCCGCCCAAAGGGGTTTTGTGATACACTTCATTTGTCAATTAGTCACGCGGTCTGGCGCGCGTTTACCTACTTGCGGCACGGATGATGCCTATGTTCAGAAATAAATCCGGCGAGTTTTCTTGGGTCGATTTCACGATTGATGTGCTGCGCGTGCTCATCGTGCTGGCGGTGGTGGTTGGCGCTTGGAACACCTTGTCATCGGGGCGCATCAGCCTGGCGCAATGGGTCAACCTGTTTGCGGCGGGTTTGTCGCAGGGCAGCATCTATGCTTTGATCGCGCTGGGCTACACGCTGGTCTATGGCATCTTGCTGATGATCAACTTCGCGCATGGCGAGGTGTTCATGGCGGGCGCGTTTTCCGCTTTCTTCCTGGCGGAAGCGCTAAACCAAACCGGCTTCCTGAATGCGCAGCCGATTTTGGCTATCCTGCTGCTATTCATGTTCGCGGGCTTGGTCTCGATGACTGTGGCGGTGCTGGTGGAGCGCTTCGCTTATCGCCCGCTGCGAGGCAGTCCTCGTCTCGTGCCTTTGATTACGGCTATTGGCGCGTCGTTCTTCTTGCAATACACCTTCCGCGGCTTATATGGCTCACACTTCAAAGCCTATCCCCAGGTGCAGCTGCTGCAAGGCACCTTGCAGCTCGGCGATATCAGTATCCCGGTGACTCAAATCTTTGTATTTTCTTCGGCGCTGGTCTTGATGTTTGGGCTGCACTGGCTGGTCGAGCGCACCCGCATTGGCAAAGCCATGCGCGCGGTATCCGAAAACAAAGAAGTGGCGCGCCTGATGGGCATCGACATCGACTGGGTGATCCTCTTCACCTTCGGCGTTGGCGGATTTCTGGCTGGCTCGGCTGGCGTCATCAACGGGTTGTTTCGTCCGCAAGGCGTGAACTTCTACATGGGCTTCATTCCCGGCATCAAAGCCTTTACCGCCGCAGTGTTGGGCGGCATCGGCAATATCCCCGGTGCCATGCTGGGCGGTTTGTTCCTCGGGGTCATCGAGGCGATTGGACCCAATCTCGTGCTGGCGGGGCTGGGCATCCCCGGCGCAAACCAACTCAAGGATGTCATCGCCTTCACCATGCTGGTGCTGGTGCTGATCTTCCGTCCTCAAGGCATCTTGGGCGAACGGCTGTCCGAGACAAAAGCCTAAAGGAGGCGGTATGAACATCCTCGCATCGCAAGCCAGCCGCCGCGTCCTGGGCTTGGGGCTTCTATCGGGCGGCTTTATCTTGTTCGCTGGCGTCATCGGCATGGTCGCGGCTTTCCACGAGCGCGAAATCGTCGACGATTTCATCAGCCTGGGACAAGTGCTGTTGCTTGGCTCCCCATTTATTACCAGCTATCTGATGGCGGCGCGCTTGACCGAAACTGGCGAAGACCCGCCTGTGATATTGGCGGGCGGCGCGTTGATCGGCTTGCTGACCGCGCTGCCGACCGTGATCCTGCTGCTCTTCAACTCAGATGAATACCGCTACTTGCTGGACGCTTCTTTGAAAATAATCCCCTTTGTTGCCGCCAGTTACCTGGCTTGGAAGAGTCATGCGCAGGGAAATGAAACCCGGCAAGTGGCGGCGACCTGGCTGGTCGCGGCGCTGCTGATCGGCATTGTTTCATTCGGCTTTGCGCTGATCTTCGAGGTGAAGGGCGACCTGCGCGGCGTGCTGGTCAATGTCGACCGCGACTGGGTGGAAGTGGTGACATTCGACCACCGCAGAGAATTGTGGACGGGCATCGGGTTATTGCTGGCTGCTTCGGCTGGCGCTGGGCTGGCTGGCGTGATCATGCGCATCTTGCCCGACATTCCGCGGCGCGCCTTGCTGTATGGCTTGGGCGTGACCTTGCTAGTGGGCGCATTTGGCGAAACAGTGCGGCTTATCCTGCAGGAGAATCTGGACCGCGATACCCTGCGCGAAATCTTCCGCCGCGATACTTTGCGCCAAAATGCCGCTGCAGTTTTGTTCATCGTCAGCACATTGGCTGGCTTCTTGTGGGCGATGTTTGGCGGACGGGCGCAGAGCGAATTCGCCGCGCTGGACGACAGCCGCCGGCACACGATGCGCAATCTGGGCATGCTGTTATTTGCCGCACTGCTGCTGGCGCTGCCCTGGTTGATCGGACGCACGCTCAGCGATGTCGCGGTGACCATCGGCATCTTTGTGCTGATGGGGCTGGGCTTGAATATCGCGATCGGCTTGGCGGGCTTGCTCGACCTGGGTTATGTCACTAATTACGCCGTCGGCGCGTATATCCTGGCGGTGCTGACTTCGATCGGTCCGCTGGGCTTGTTCAAGGGCAGTTTCACCTTTTGGATGGTCATCCCGGTCGCGCTGCTGGCCGCCATGTTCGCCGGTTTCATTTTTGCTGTGCCGGTGCTGCGGATGCGCGGAGATTATTTGGCGATTGCCACGCTGGGCTTCGGCGAGATCATCGGCAAGTTGGCGCTTTCTGACTGGCTGAAGCCCTTGATTGGCGGCGCGCAGGGCGTGCAGAATATCCCCAAGCCATTTCTGTTTGCGACCGAGCTGAAAAATCCGGAACAACTGTATTACATCGTGCTGGTGGCGAGCCTGGTCACGCTATTCGTATCGATTCGCTTGAACAATTCGCGCACCGGGCGGCAGTGGATGGCCATCCGCGAAGATGAAGATGTGGCCACCGCCATGGGCATCGATACGGCGCGGGCCAAGCTGCTGGCATTTACCTTGAGCGCGGCTACAGGTGGCGTGGCTGGTGCGATATTCGCGGCGAAAGTCGGCACAGTCTTCCCCAACAGCTTCACTGTTTTCATTTCGATCAATGTGTTGAGCTTGATCATTGTCGGCGGCATCGCCAGCAATCCGGGCATCGTGGTGGGCGCGGTCGTGCTCATCGGCATGCCCGAGCTGCTGCGGGAGTTTAGCGACTTCCGATTTTTGATGTATGGCGCGCTGCTCATCCTGATGATGATCAACCGCCCGCAAGGCTTGATCCCCTCCAAGCTGGTCATGCACGAAGCCCACGCGGGGGCAAAACCCAAGCTCAGCGCGGGCGACTAAAGCGGGGGCGCGCAGATGGCAGCAGCAAACACAAACGGACAGCGCCGCATCCTCGAAGCGACGGGCATGACGAAGCGCTTCAGCGGCTTGGTGGCGGTGGATAACCTTGACTTTTATATCCCCGAAGGCGCGATCGCCAGCATCATCGGACCCAACGGCGCGGGCAAAACCACCTTCTTCAATTGCATCACCGGCTTTTACCAGATTGATGAGGGCGCGATCTTATTCGAAGGCGAGCGCATCAGCGGCAAGACGCCTGACCTGATCACCCGCGCTGGCATCTCGCGCACATTCCAAAATATCCGCCTCTTCAACAACATGTCGGCGATTGAGAATATCATGGTCGGGCAGGAGCCGCACCTGCGCTCCAGTTGGATGGGCGCGATCCTCGGCTTGTCATCCACGCGCCGCGAAGATGACAACTGCGAAGCGCGCGCGCGGGAACTGCTGCATTTTGTCGGCTTGGAGGGCAAGGGCGATATGCTCTCCAAGAATCTGCCCTATGGCGACCAACGCCGCCTGGAAATTGCGCGGGCGCTGGGCAACCGTCCCAAGCTGGTCTTGCTGGATGAACCGACCGCCGGCATGAACCCCCGCGAAACGATCGAAACCACCGAATTCATCCTGCGCCTGCGCGACGAATTGGGCATCACCGTGGTCTTGATTGAGCATGATATGCGCGTGGTGATGGAAATCTCTGAACATATCACCGTGCTGGATTATGGGCGCAAGATCGCCGAAGGCTTGCCAAGAGACATCCAGACCAACCCCAAAGTGATCGAAGCCTACCTCGGCAGCGGTGCCAGCCAAGCCAAGCCCGCCGAAGCAAACAACTAGGAGAAAACCAGCCCCATGGCGCTGCTGGAAGTCAAGGACATTCACACCTATTATGGCAATATCCACGCCCTGAAAGGCATCTCCTTCGAGGTCGATAGCGGTGAGATTATCGCTCTTATCGGCTCGAATGGCGCGGGCAAGACCACCACCCTGCGCACCATCTCCGGTTTAATGGCACCGCGGGAGGGCAGCATCATCTACGGCGGACGCGAGATTTCAGCAATGCGCGCGGATTTGCTGGTGCTGCGCGGCATCTCCATGGTGCCGGAGGGTCGCGGCGTCTTCGCCAAGCTCACGGTCGAAGAAAATCTCGACATGGGCGCGTATATCCGCAGCGATGGCAGGGTCGCCGAAGACCTCAACAGCGGCTATGCGATGTTTCCGCGCTTAAAAGAACGGCGCAAACAATTCGCTGGCACGCTCAGCGGCGGCGAGCAGCAGATGCTGGCTATTGCCCGCGCCTTGATGTCCAAGCCCCGCCTGCTGCTGCTGGATGAGCCCTCGATGGGTTTAGCGCCGGTGCTGGTGGATGTCGTCTTTGAAGCCATCCAGCGCATCGCCAGCGAAGGCGTAACCATCCTGTTGGTGGAGCAAAACGCGCACATGGCGCTGCAAATCGCCGACCGCGGCTATGTGCTGCAAAGTGGCGAAGTCGCTTTCAGCGATACAGCCGCCAGCCTGCAGCGCAATGAAATCGTGCAAAAAACCTACCTCGGCATCGACTAATCATGCTGACCGCGACCAGCGACCCTGCCACCGAGCGGCGTTTGGCGGAACTGACGGCGGCGCAGATAACCGAACTAGCGCGGCTGGCTGCTGACGATGCTTCGCTGGCTGCGGCTGCCTGGCGCTATGCAGCCGTGCAGGGCGGCTTTGGCGGCGCGATCGGCGGTACAGCGCTCTATCGCTTTTGGATCGACTGCGAAGCCAAACCGCCTGTTTCGTTGATTTTGAAAATCCTCTACTTGCGCCGCGGCGAAACAGCGACTTCGCCTTATTATTGGAAGCGCGAATACGAACTTTACCGCGCCCGCCTGTTGGAAGACCTGCCCGCGCGCACCTTCATCGCGCCGAAGATCGTGCAACTGCGCGACTTTGGCGACTCCTGCTGGATATGGATGGCGGATTATGCCGACCACAAAACAAGCTGGACATTTGACGATTATCGTGCCGTCGCTCGCCGGCTGGGCAGGATGAATGGCAGCATGGTCGACCGCGATTTGCCAGCCAGCGACTGGCTCGCGCAAAGTTGGCACAGCGCTATCGTGCCGGGGCTGGCGGATGCCTTTGCGGCGCTCCCAAATAGCCTGGAGCAGCCGCTGGCACGCATCACCCTGCCGCTGGACGCGCGAGACGAAATTATGGCGACCTGGCGCGACCGCGAGCTTTTCCGCGCGGCGCTTAGGCAGCTCCCGCAGACGCTCTGCCACAACGATGCCTTTCGGCGCAACATCCTGCACAGCGACGCAGGCGTCGTTCTGCTGGATTGGGCGCTGGCTGGACGTGGCGGCTTGGGCGAAGAACTGGTCTCGCTGGTTGCGCTGGCGTTGTATTACAGCGGCTTCACGCAAGAATATGCCGCGCGGCTCGACCAGGCGGTCTTCCACGCCTATATCGAAGGCTTGCGCGAGGCGGGCTGGCAAGGCGATGCCAGGCTTGCGCGCATCGGCTACACCTGCGGCATGACTCTGCGCGGGCTGGCGGGCGTCAAGCAAGATATCAACCTGCTGATTGACCCCAGCCAGCACCAGGAACTACGGAATGTACATGAGCGCGACAGCGTAGAAGACATCGCCGCTTTCTTCGCCGAGGTGCGCCGCTTCCGCCTGGTCCGCATAGCGCGCGAGGCTCGGCGCTTGTTAGCCAGCTAGCCGGCGCGCAAGGAAATCAGCACGCCAACCACGATAAGCAAGCCGCCCAGCCACAGCGAGGCGCTCATCTGCTGCCCCAGCAACAGTCCCGCCAGCGCCGCGCCCGTGAAAGGCTGCGCGAAGAAAAACAGCGACGCCACGCTGGCGGGTACCAAGGCAAAGGCGCGATTCCACAACAGCAGCGCAAAAGCTGTGCAAACCAGCCCCAGATACAGCACGGCAGCCACGATGCCCGCGTCCAGGGCGCCGAGCGGGTCTTGGGACAATTCCAACAAGCTGGCTGGCAGCGAAACCAGCAAGCCACCCAGCAGCGCAAAGACGGTTACGGTCAATGTGGGTTGCGGATAGCGCAAGGCAAGCAGCCGCACCAGCGCCGAATACAAGCCCCAGGTCAGCGCGGCGAAAGCCAGGAACAAGTCGCCCAGAAAAGTATCGGCAGCGAAGTCAGCGCTGGGGAAATCAAGAATCGCCAAGACGCCGGCCGTTGCCAGCACGATGGCAAAAAAGCGCCAGCCAGTCAGCCGCTCGCGCAGGATGATGATGGCAAATAGCACGACAAAGGCAGGCGATGCGCTGGTAACAAGCGCGCCATTGATTGCGTTGGACAGGTCTGTGCCTACAAATTGCGCGCCCAGGCTGATGCCAATGCCAACCACGCCAACCGCCAGCATACGCAGCAGGTTGGGCAAGTTGGGCTTGGCGAGCCCGTGCCGCCAGGCCAAGGGCAGCAAGACCAGCAAAGCCAAGACCAGCCGCAGGCTCAACAAGGTGAAAGGCGGCAGGACCAGCAGCGTTACATCCGAAACAACATACATGCTGCCCCAGAGGCTGGCAGCTGTGATGCCATAGATGCTGCCGCGCAGCAGCGCCGGATTGACCATCGCCGTCGTAGCTCCAAGCAAGTCGTGAAAAACTATCACAGAAGTAATTAAAAGTAAGTCGTTAAACTTAATTCACCCCAGAGGCGCAGAAGTAGAATCAAGAAAGTAATGCGAAAATCCAGGAATGAATGTAGGGGCGAGCCTTGGGTCGCCCGCCGTTTTCTGTGATGATTCTGGGCGAGGCGGTGACTCGCCCCTGCTTGGTTCTACTGAGCCTCATAGGAAAAACCTGGATTGGCGCGATAGTTGCAATTGATGCGCCGCCCAAGAGTATAATTGGGCTGAGCAGAAACAATCACGGCGAAGGACAGCTGTGGCGACGGACGGAGCGATTTACCTCTCATACCACAACAAGGACATCGACCGAGCCTTCCGGCTGGCGATGCTGCTGCTGCGCTGTTATCGGCGCGTGTGGCTGGACCGCTTTGAGGTTGCGCCCGGCGAAAACTGGCATGCGGGCATTCGCCAGGCTCGCGACGCGGCAGCCGGTGCCGTGGCGGTCGTCAGCGATTCGTATTTGCAGTCGCCGCTTTGCCAGGCTGAGTTCGCCGCTTTCACCGAGCGTGGCTTGCCCGTCACCGCGGTCATCGCGCGCGATTTTTCCACCGGCAACATCACCGATTATCAATTCACCGACTGGATCGACTTTCGCCGCTGGTTTAGCGACCCCCGCGAACAAAACATAGAAGAGCTGCTGAATCGCGTCCCGCAGGCGGGGGACATGCCCGAGCCTGGCCAGCGACTGGACTACCTGCGCGGCTTCATCCACCAGCTTGAGCTGTCGCTTGCCAACATGCCGACAGCCTGGGCGGCGCTGCGCAATGCGGACGCGGCTGGCGGCAGCGACATCCGACCGCGCAACGGGCAGTTTGGCTTGCTGCGCGATTGGGCATTCACAGGGCATAAATCTGGCGCGGAATTGCCCGTCAGCGACCTGGCGCAATGGGCGCAGACCGAGCCGCAATTCGTCCTGCGTGGCGCGCCCGGCAGCGGCAAGACGGTGTTTGCGCAGCTATTGGCGCTGGAACAAGCGCATGTCGCTTTGCGAGATGAAGCCGCGCCCCTGCCCATCTGGCTCGACCTGGCGCTGTGGCGCGAAGACTTGGAAACGCTTGATGCTTTTGTGGAATCACAGTGGCAGTTGTTGACCTATTGGCGGCATTGGCTGGAAGAGCGAGCCTCGCTGCTCCTGCTGGACAATTATAGCGAATTGCAGGCGCAGCGCCCTGAGCAAGCTCAAGCCGTCCGCGAGTGGATTGACGCCAGCCCGCGCCATCGCTTCATCGTGCTATCGCGCGGGTATGCAGGGGATGAGCCGAAGCTGCCGACCTTGGAAATCGGAGCAATCACCACCGCGCTCGCGCAGAAGTTCGCCAGGCGGCATCTACCCGTCGGGCAGCAATACGACTTTCGCCAATTGCTGCGACAGAAATCCGAGCAGGTCGCAGCGCGGCAGGTGGATTATTTGTCGCTCGGCATTGAATTGCTGGCGGCTGACCGCGCCCTTGCCCACAGCCAATGGTCAAAAGACCCCAGCCCAGCGCTGGTCGCCTTGCGCTTGCAGCAAGAGCCTGACGCGGCGGGGGGCTTGGGCGCTCTGCAACTGCTGCGCGGATTGCAGAGCCTGGCTTGGTCAATGATGTTGGCGGAATCACACCGCTTTATCCCGCGCGCCGCTGCCGAGCGAGAGGCGAAAGACCCCCGCGTTGTGCCGGCGGCTGTGGCGCTGGGCTTCTTGGGCGACTACGGGGGCTGGCTCTGCTTCCAGCCCGAGGCGCTGCAATTTTATCTCGCCGCGGAGCCGCTAAAACATGATGGTTTGCTCAAGTTTATCAAAGCGCCTGAGTTCACTGACGATGGCGAGTGGCTGCCACGCAAGTGGGACAAGCTGGCGCTGCTCATCATCACGGGCTTGGCGGAGGAATCACGCGAGCAAGCGCTGCTGCGCATCTCAGCGGTCGACCCCTACCTGGCGATGATGGCTTTGCAAGGCGCAAAACCGATATCCACACCAATTCGTCAGGTATTGCTTGAGCGGCTGTTACAGCTATGCGCCGAAAGGCCCGCAGCCCGGCGCGCCTTCCGCCAGGCGCTGGCAGGCCTCCCAGATGCCGACGCCACTGCCCAAGCGCTAATCGGGCAGTTGGGGCGCTACAATAGCGACACGCAGCTTTGGCTGTGGCAGGAGCTGCGCGCCCTGCCCCTGGAAATGCCGCTGGATTTCTTCAGTTTGCTAGCCGATGTCGACCGCGAAAATCCAGCAAATATGCTGAAGCAGTTGGATGCCCAGCCCTTGGCGCTTTCGGCTGCTTGGCTGGTCAAGCTATCCGTCCACCCGGAAGAAAAGCTGCGCCGCAATAGCATTTGGATGCTGGGCGAGTTGAAATACCTGCCCACGGCGATCCTGCTGCTCGATGATTTGCAAAACGGCGATGGCAGCGACCAATCGGAATTGCTGCCGGCGTTGATGAAGTTTGCTTATTCCGAGATATTGGCGCGCGTATTGCGCTGGGCGCAGCCGCAGCCAGGAAATACCGCCGCCGTGGTTCGCGCGCTGGCGCAGCAAAAACGCCTGGTGACGAGTCGCCTGCTGGCGATGGCGGATGTGCGCCTGCTGACTTTGACTGACGAGTTTTATACTGTGGTGGTCGAGCGCAACGAAACAGAAATCGCTATCGGCTTGGCGCAGGTCATCGGCGAGGCTGTTGCGCTCCCCGACGAAATCACCACAGCCATCTTGTCGCATCGGCAAGCGGAGGAACTGCGGCAAGAAATCGCCGCTGTCATCAAGCACCTGCCCAATCGAGATCAATATGCGCAGTTGGTCGCGGATATTGGCGCGGTGCTGCGCGACCCGCCAGATGCGACTGTGCTGGCTGGCAGCAAGCTGGAGGCGCTTGTTTTCGGACAATCGCCCTTTGTTAAAGAGACCGCTCAGGCTGCCGCGTCCGCCCCTGCGCTGCCAGCAAACCTGCGCAGGCAATTACAGCACGATGATTGGCAGCAGCGGTATCGCGCGCTCAACAGCCTGGTGGATTACCCCGCCGCGCAATCCTTGCCCGCCCTGCTGAGCGCAATTGATGACAGCGACCAAGGGGTGCGCCTGGCGGCTTATGAAGTGCTGGCGCGTTTTGCAGACGAAAGCGCCGCGCAGAAGCCGCTCATCGCTGCGCTTTCCGACCCGGACACCGCGACCGTCCGCGCCGTGACGGACTTGCTGAAAACAGCGCCCGACCTCGATTGTGAAGCGCTGCTCAATCTGCTGGAAAGCGCCAACCCGCCGACCGTCGCCGCCGCCATCGAGATAGTGGCAGAAAAAAAATACCCGGCCGCCCTGCCCGACCTGGAGCGACTGCTCGCTAGCCCGCTCACGCTCGCCGATGGCAGGGCGATCAGCCAGTTGGCGCGCGCTGCTATGAGCGAGATTGAAAGCGCCGCGGCTGAAGCAGCGCCCGCTCCCGGTGGCTCGGCAACGGCTGGTTTCACCGATAGTGAAAAAATCTCGCGGACTTTGCAGGTGCTGCGCGATGATGACTGGGGACGCACCCAGAAAGCCGCCAAGTTTTTGCGCCGCTTCGCCCGGCATCTGCGTGGCAATGAAGACAGCCAGACGCTGGATATGCTCTGCGAGGCGCTGGACGATGACAACTGGAGCGTGCGCTGGGCGGTTGCCGAGGCGCTGGCAGTGCTGCGCAATCCCGCCGCTGGCGAGCATTTGCGCCGCCGACTGAATGACGAAAACTGGATCGTGCAGATCGCTGTCGTGCGCTCGCTGGCGGAGCTGCGGGTTGTCGCCAGCGCGAGCGAAATGGCGCGCCTGCTCAGCCATGAGAATGCCGCCCTGCGCGAAGCCACCGCCGAGTCGCTGGGCAAGCTGCGCCAGCCGCAGGTCATCCCGGCTTTGGGTGAAGTGATGCAAGGCGATAGAGATGAATTTGCGCGCTTCGCCGCTTTAAGAGCCATCCACCAGATCAATCCGCAGCAAGCCCGCCCCTGGTTGGAGCTGGCGCTGAGCGATGCCAGCCTGCCCATGTGGCATTTTGCCCTCCAGCAGTTGGTGCCCCAGATGACCGACAGCGACTTGCCCCTCTTGCAGAAAATGCTGGAGGATCAGCGCAAGCCCGAAGGCGAAGACGAAAGCCTGCATGACCTGGCGGTGCGCGCGCTGCGGAAAATTGACAGCGCCGCCAGCCGCGCCCTGCTGGATGAACCGCCGCAGACCGCCGAGAGCGCCAGCGCATGAAGATTTTTGTCAGTTATGCGCGCGAAGACAAACCCTTCTGCATTCGCATCATCGAGACGTTGCACGCGCACGAAGTCTGGTATGACCAACGGCTCTACGCCGGGCAGGATTGGTGGAAAGAAATCCGCCGCCGCCTGGCTTGGTGTGAGGTCTTCGTCTTTCTGCTTTCACCGGAGTCGGTCGCTTCACGCAATTGCCTGCGCGAGCTGGCAATCGCCCGGCAGCTCAAGCGCGCCATCATCCCGGTGCTTATCGACAGCGCGACTGTGCTGCCCGAAGCCATGCGCGCCTGGCATTATGTGGATTTGTCCCAGGATTTGACAGCGCAGAATGTCTCGCGCCTGCTGTCGGCTGTGCTGATGGCGGAGCGAGCGCAACACGCCGCCACATCATCATCATCCGCGCCCAAATCACCAGCCAGCCAGCCCGACGCGACCAAGCCAGCGGCCTTGATTTCGGCGGCTGTGCAGGCGATGGAAGAAGAAAATTATCAATCGGCGGTTCGCTTGCTGCGCCAGGCAAATGCCAGCGGCTACCAATCGCGTTTTCTGCGCGTGGATGAGCTGCTGCGCTCGGCGCAAGCTGCCTTGTCGGAGCGGCAGCCGCAGCGAGAAGCGCAGCGCGAATACCAGCACATTGCCGCGCTATTCAATTTTGAAAGCACGCGCGGGATCGCCTGTGAGGCGCTGGCGGAGTTCCAAAAGGAATTCGGCGATTATGACCCGCAGAACCTGCGCCGCCATTGCGCTGCTGAGATGCAGAACCAAACACCCGCGCCACTGCCACAGCCCGTCCCAGCGCCCAGCCAGCCGATAGCAAGCTCGCCAATCAAAGCGGCTGCTGTGACGATGCCGAGCGAACCGCCCGCTCCCCCGCCAGCCCGCGAATCGGTCGCTGCGTCCTTTTCTGTCAACGACTTCCTGCCTATGCTACAATGGTGCGATATCCCGCATGGCAATGTAACCATCAGCAGCATCGTCGGCGCGGATGAAGAATTCGGCGAGATCACCGAGCAGGTAGACAATTTTGTGATGAGCAAGTACCCGGTGACCAACGCCCAATTCGCAATTTTTGTGCATGCCGAAGATGGCTATCGTAACCCGCGCTGGTGGGCTTTTTCTGAGTATGCCCAGCGCTGGTTCGCTGCCAACCGCCGCGCCGCCGAGCCGCGTTTTGCCGGCGAGACCTTGCCGCGAGAAAATGTCAATTGGTACGAGGCGAAAGCTTTTGCCAACTGGCTGGGCGCGCAACTGCGCATGAAGGTGAACCTGCCGACGGTCGCGCAATGGCAGCGCGCCGCCAAAGGCGATGACGATCGTTATTTCCCCTGGGGAGATGACTATGACGAAGACCGCTGCAACACGGTCGAGACCGGCTTGAAGCAGACCACGTCCGTCGACCGCTATCACAAAGGCGTCAGTCCCTATGGCGTCTATGATATGTCGGGCAATACCTGGGAGTGGACCTTGAACACGGCAGCCGCAGCCGAAGATGGGCGCGACTTGCGGCGGGCGGTGGCTGGTGGCAGCTATGTGAGCAGCTGCGACCGCGCCCAGACCTCCGTGCGCTATTATCTGGAGCCGCGCGTGCGTTATTCGTCCATCGGTATGCGCCTGGTGGCAACGACATGAAAGCGCGCCGCGAAGACACTGACGACAGCCTGGCCAGCGAAGGAGGAGTCGTGGCATCCCCATACCGCCGTGACATGCACATCGAGATCGACCAGCTTTCTGTGACCGGGCATGTCGTCTTCGCCGGGCGCGATGGCATGGTCAAGGTGCAGACCGGTGGCAATGTCGCGCAGAACACGCACCAGTCCGTTCAAATCGGCGGGATCGAAACGACGCCGCAGGAAGTCCAACAAATGCTGGGGGAGATACGGCGCGTCGAAGAGACGATTAAGCGCGCGAGCCTGCTGCCCGAAAGCAAGGAAGCCGCCCAGCATGATTTGCAGACGGTCAAAGCGCAGCTGACGACGCCCAAGAAACCGAACCAGCGCATCCTCGTGCGGGCGGCAAAGTCGCTGCTGCGCTATTCGCCGGCTTTGACAGCCGCCGCCTTGACACTCTTTGACCAGCCGCTGGTCGGCGCGATCGTAGGCAGCGCGGGGGAAGTCGCAGCCAGCTTTCATGATCTTGTCAGCCGCCACAAAGCCTCGCAAGAATCCTAAGGGCGGATTGTCAACAGCCACATGAGCCGCCCGCCCCGCCAGAAACCAGCCCGCGCCCCTGCCACGCGCGCCATTTCCAGCCCGCCCGTCATCGGCTCGCCCGCTGCCTGGCGAGGCTTCGTGCAGAACAACTGGAGCCGCCTCAAGCAGCAAGCCGACCAGTCGTCGCTGCGATCGCCCTACCAGAAACTGGTCATGATGGTCTTCACGCCGGTCATGCCCAATCCGGATACCAAGCTGACCCTGCTGCGACGCTTGCTGCGCAAGGTTCGTTATTGCGCGCCCTTGAGCAAACGGCTGACGGAGATTTACCGCGACCGCAATTATGAGCGCAACGCCGAAGAGCTGGCGCGGGATTGCCTCGCGCCGCAGCAGCTTTCCAACGATGAACTGGTCGGGCTGGATTGGCTGATTGTGGCGACTGGCGGCTTGGATGGCTCGGCTGCGCAGGGACAGCGGGCGATCGCTTTTGCGCGCAGCCTGCTCGAAGCCATGCGCGAACAGCGTGATTATCCATCGGCGGTGCGCGTGCAGGCGGGCAGCATCTCGGCAGGCGGGCATGTCATCTTCGCCGGGCAGGATGTCAATATCGTCGCCGAGCATTATCAAGGCAGCAAGGCGGCGCTGAAGAGCTACCTGGCGGCGGTGCGCACGGAATGGAATATCCCCACCACCACCATTCATCCCGCCTCACAGCACCATAGCCCGGCCATGCTGCACCAGTTGTATACGCCAGTTGATATCTGGACGGACCAGCGCCAATTTCACAGCGTGGGCATCGAAGAGCTCAACGCGCGGCGTTACCAGGCGATCGAAAAAGACCTGGGTTATGTGCGCGAGTCGGTATTCGAGGTGGTGGCATCGCACCCGCGCATCGTCATCACTGGGGCGGCCGGCACCGGCAAGAGCTCGCTGTGCCGCTTCATTGTTACCGCGCTGGCTTATGCCTGCGACCCGCGCGCTGAGAAACAAGACGGCGTCAAGGGGCTGGAGATGTTGGGTCCCGCCTGGATTCATGGACCGCTCTTGCCTATTTATGTCAGCCTGCGCGACTTCGCCAACAGTGGCGATTTGTTCCCGCGCGCGCTGCAAGATGCCTCCGCCGAGCAACTCTTGAGCTACATCATGCGCGCCACCGGCAACCTGGCAAAGCACCTGGAAGCCTATCTGACGCAGACCGACGCGGCGCAGGGCAGCTTGCTGGCGCTGGATGGCTTGGACGAGGTTTATGCCGCTAAAGACCGCATCATCCTGCAGCGCATTATTGAGAATTGGGCAGACCGCTTCCCCACCTGCCGCATCATCGTAACCAGCCGCACCTATGCCTACCGCCAGGACGCGCGCTGGCGGCTTTCGGGGCGCTTCGCATCCGCCGAGCTAGCGCCATTTTCCTGGCAGCAGGTCAAAACCTATATTGAACGGTGGTATGCCAATGTCGCCGAGTCGCGCCCGGGCGTCTTGGGCGGGCGGGCTGTCGCGCAGAAGCAAGCGGCGCTGATGGCGAAGGATCTATACAAAACCATCCGCGAGACAGGGTCGCTTATCCCGCTGGCGCGGCAGCCACTGATGCTGGCGCTGCTGACCTTGATCCACGAAGATTACAAGCAACTGCCCGACAAACGCGCCGAGCTCTACGAACAGACTGTCGAGCTGCTCGACCGCTGGAATATCCCCTCGCCCGATGACAAGCTGCACGAAAAGCTGGCAAACATCAACCTGGATCGCATGCGGGCGGCGCTGAAGCTGATTGCCTTCGAGCTGCATTCCGAACAGCAGAGCTACCAACGCTACCCGACCATCATCGAGCGGGCGCGGCTGCTGGACAAGCTGCTCGAGCAGCAATCGCAGGGCGGCGGGCTGGGCGCGGGCATCGAAGATGTGCTGGAATACCTGGCGACTCGCAATGGCATCCTGGTCGCCGATGCGCCTAACTTGTACCGCTTCCCACATTTGACGATCCAAGAATACCTGGCAGCCAGCGCGCTGCTGGAGTTCTATGATGAATGTCGGATGCCGGCCGGTTTATCGCCACAGAGCGCGGACGGCTGGACATTCCCGGAGAATGTGGTCGCGCTGCTGCGGCATGATTATGCGCGCTGGCGAAATGTAACGCTCTTCGCTGGCGCTATCATCGCGGCTGGCAAATGGCAAGATATGCGTTGGCAACTGATTGACGAGCTGCTGCCGCAAGCCATGCGTAGCGCGCCGCCTGTGCAGAGCCTGCATTGCATCAGCGTGGCGGCGGAGATATGGGGGGAAAGCTGGTTAAAATCCCGCACGCGCAGCCAGTTGGTCATCGAGGCGCATCTGTTGCGCTGCCTGCGGCATATTCACAATGACGAGCGCATCGACGCGCCCGAACGCGCCAACAACAGCGCCATTCTCAATCGCTTGCTGCGCAGCCAGAAGGCGCGCGCATGAGCCAGACAAAGGGCAGGATAATCAAATGGCAATTCACATCGGTACGGCATTGCGCATATTCAGCGGCATTCTAGCGCTGCTGCTCTGCCTGCCTGCATTTGGGCAAGGCGCGGAGGCCATCATCAGCCGCGATACTCCGCCCGACCCGGCGGCAATCCAACTTAGGGCGGTGGCAACTGGCTTTCATCGCCCGATTTATGCGACCCATGCCGGCGATGGCAGTGGGCGGTTCTTCGTGCTGGAGCAGAGCGGCAAGATATGGATCCTGGAAGATGGCGCGCGGACAACTGTGCCATTCCTGGATGTCTCGGCGCTGATTAGCCCCAGCGCGCTCAGCCAACGTTATAGCGAGCAGGGCTTGCTGGGCTTGGCTTTTCATCCCGAGTATGCCAGCAACGGCACTTTCTTTATCTATTACACCGACCACGGTGGCGGCACTGTCGTCGCGCGTTACCAGGTCATGCCCCAGCAGCCCTACCTCGCCGACCCGGGCAGCGGGCAAATCCTCTTCAGCCTCAACCAGCCCTACGCCAACCACAATGGCGGGCACATTGACTTTGGACCTGATGGCTATTTGTATATTGCCCTGGGCGATGGCGGCTCTGCCAACGATCCACTAGGCGCGGGGCAAAATCGGGGGATGCTGCTAGGCACGCTCTTGCGGCTGGATGTCGATAGCGCATTTCCCTATGCCATCCCGGCGGATAATCCCTTCGTGGACGACGCGGCGGCGCGGGATGAAATCTGGGCTTATGGCTTGAGGAATGTCTGGCGATTCAGCTTTGACCGCGCGACCGGCGATATCTACCTGGCGGATGTCGGGCAGAACCAATGGGAAGAGGTCAATTTTCAGCCTGCCGAGAGCCGCGGCGGCGAGAATTATGGCTGGAATGTCTACGAAGCCAATACGATATTCGCCGGTGGCAGCGCGCCCAATCATGTTGCGCCTTTCTTCGCCTACCGACATGCGTTGGGCTGCTCGGTTACGGGCGGCTATGTCTATCGCGGCAGCGCCATTCCCGAATTGCAAGCCGCCTATCTCTTCGGCGATTATTGCACCGGGCGCATCTGGGCAGCCTGGCGCGACAGCAGCTTGACCTGGCAGACGGTTGAGCTGATGAAGACGAATATGGCTATCAGCAGCTTTGGCGAGGACGAGACCGGCGAAGTCTATGTCATTGATTACGTCGGCGCTGTGTATCGCTTTGAGCCGCCCGCTTAGTTCATCTGCTGGGTTTCAGTCGGCGCGGTGATGCCGGCGCGGGTGCGCTTGTATTGGGCGATGAGCGTCTTTATCTGCAATTCCAGCGGGTGGTAGCGCTTCATGATTTGCTTGCCTTCGGTCTGCAATTGCAGCATGCGCGTTTCAAGCTGGCGCAGTTGTGATTCCAGCTTGCCGCTGCGGTTCTTCCAGTCGATGTAAGCCAGCGGCACGAGCAAAATGCAGAATGCGCCCAAGCCGTACATAATCGCCGCGTAGTCGGCCTCGCCCATATAGTCGAAATAAAAACCGACCGCCCCGCTGGCTGCCACCAGCATGATGTGCAGGAACATGCGCCGGAAAAAAGCGCCGCGTTTTTCGCGCTTTGCCTGCTTTTTCAGCAATTTATCGCGCTGCTGCCGTTGGCTTTCCAGCTCGGCGCGGATGGCATCAACGCGCTCTCGCAGTGGTTGCGCCTCGGCGATGAAACCGTCCAGCCGCTTCTTTATCAAGCGCGCTGCTTCCCAGCCGTCCAACATGCGGTTGTAATGCACTTCCAGCGCCTTGATTTGCAAGTCGAGCGGTTGGTAGCTTTGTCGCTGCTGCATGCCCTGCGCGCGCGCCTGCTGGATTTGCCGTTCCAGTTTGCGCTGTTGGGACAGTTTGCGGGTGCGCGGGTTTCTCCAGTTGAGGATAGCAATGGGGATCATAATCGCGCAGGCGCCGCACAAGACCCAGGCGACTGTGCTGAAGTCACGGTCGGCATGCCACATTTGCCAGCCGATTAAGCCGCTCGCCACGCCAGCCAGGACCAGCAAGGCGATTTGCAGGCGGATGGTGGCGGGCTGTTGGCGGCGGTCGATCTTGGCTTGGCGTTTCTCGTGCTCGGCGGTCAGCGCTTCCAGCTCGCTGCGAACGCCGCTCAACTGCTCACGGGCTGGCTGGCTTTGCTCACGCAGGGCATCCAGCCGCGCCTTGAATTGCTGGATGCGCCCCCATTCGTCAAGCTCGCTCTGCCCGCCGATGAACCAATCGCCGCTGGCTTCGTCGCCGAAGATATAGCGCCCGAAATCAAAGCTATAGGGGACAGGCTTGCCGGTGCTCAGGCTGCGTTCGAGGTCGCCGACTTCTTCGACCAGTTGTTCGTGCAGCAGCAGCAGCAGGCTGTAGGGCGCTGTGGCGCGGCGGAGGGCTTCGGGCGAAAGAGCGCCGTTGATCTCGGCGGCTTGGTCGCGCTGCAAGCTCAATTCTCCGCGCAGCCTGCCCAATTCCTGGCGGGCGCGTCTGATGCCGGCGGCGCGGTCACGCGGGTCGATATGCGGCAAAAACAAGCGCGTTATGCCGATGGCATGCAAGTCATCAAGGTAATCCTGGGGGCTGGGCAGGTTGTTCATATCGAACAGTGAAAATCGCTTTGGCGCAGAAAAACCGGCGAATATGCCGCATATAGATTATAGCATACGCAAGCGCAGGGGATACTTTGTGGCGCGGCGCAATCCGTCAAATAGTTTTTACCACCGAGTACACCGAGCTGAAGGAGTGCGCCGAGAGTTTGTTAGACTGTGCGGTTATAATGGCTGCAAATTGCGAAATTGTGACGCTGATGACACTACCCGCTTTACATCCCCTCAAGCTGGTGCCGGCGCTGCACAGCAAAGTCTGGGGCGGGCGGAAGCTGGCAACGCAACTGGGCAAAGCGCTGCCGACGCCCGAACCGTATGGCGAAAGCTGGGAATTGCATGATAGCTGCCGCGTGCTGAATGGTCGCTTGCGCGGGCGCAGTCTGGGTGAGTTGCTGAAGACCTACGGGCAGGCGCTGGTCGGCGCGGGGCATGACGCGGGCGCGGGCTTCCCTCTGCTGGCGAAGTTCATTGACGCCCAGGATTGGCTCTCCATCCAGGTGCACCCAGACGACCAGCAGGCGCGCGAACTGGAAGGCGAGCCACGTGGCAAGAACGAAGCCTGGCTGGTGCTGGCGGCGGAGCCAGACGCGCAGTTGGTCATCGGCTTGCAACCCGGTACAGACCGCGCGCAGCTTGCAGAGGCGATCCAGGCAGGAACACTGGAAGCGCTGCTGGTGTATAAAAATGTGCAGGCGGACGATGTGCTATCCCTGCCGGCTGGCACAGTCCACGCTTTGGGTCCCGGTATCTTGATTTACGAAATTCAGCAAGCCAGCGACAGAACCTATCGGCTTTACGATTGGGGACGGCTGGGACTGGGCGGAAAGCCGCGCGACCTGCACATCGACAAAGGCTTAAGCGTGGCAAACTTGGCATCGCTGCCACAAGTGACGCATCCGCAGGGCGAGCTGCTAATTGACGGCGCGTATTTTCGTACCTGGCGGCATCAACTGCATGACGAAGCGCTTTCGCTGGCCAGCCAAGGCTGCTTCCAGGCGCTGACCTGCATCGCCGGCGAATTGCAAATCCACACTACTGGGCAGGACTCGCTGCCGCTGCGGCTGGGCGAGACCAGCTTGCTGCCCGCCTGCATCGATTCTTTTACGCTACGAGGCAGTGGCTGTATCATCCGTTCCTGCCCCGCCTGAGCGCATCTCCCCAGCCACCTGCGAATTTGCAAACAATTTACGCGCCGTCTACACATTTCTAGCATCCGCTGGCCATACTCGGTGAAAAGCGACTGGCTCCGGGAAGGAGAGGCGATGGACTTCAACCGTTACACCAACAAAGCGCAACAAGCTTTGCTATCGGCACAGAATCTGGCTGCCGAGCATCATCACAGCGCGGTTGAGCCAGCGCACATTTTCACCGCGCTGATGACGCAGGACGATGGCTTGGCACCACGTATCATTCAGAAGATCGGCGCGCAACCGGCTGCCCTCCTGCGCGAGCTGGAAGCGGCGCTGGCAGCTTTGCCGCGCACGAGCCAGTCAGCCAGTAGCCTGGGTCTCTCCCGCGCGAGCATCGCCTTGTTCGCGCAGGCGGAAAAAGAAGCTGGCAAGATGCGCGATGACTATACCAGCAGCGAACATCTCTTGCTGGCGCTGGCGACGGACCGCAATATGAGTGAATTGCTGGGGCGGCAGGAGGTTGCTTATGACGACATCCTGCGGGCGCTGCAAGCCATCCGCGGTTCCCAGCGCATCACCAGCGCCGACCCCGAATCCACCTACGAAAGCCTGAAAAAATATGGACGCGACCTCACGGCGGACGCGCAGCAAGGGGCGCTCGACCCCGTAATCGGACGCGATGACGAGATCCGCCGCTTGATCCATATCATCAGCCGCCGCAAAAAGAACAATCCGGTGCTGATTGGCGAAGCTGGCGTGGGCAAGACGGCCATTGCCGAGGGGCTGGCGCAGCGCATCGTGAATGGCGATGTGCCCAGTAGCCTCCAGGACAAGACGATCATCGCGCTGGATATGGCGGCGCTGGTGGCGGGCAGCAAGTTCCGCGGCGAATTTGAAGAACGGCTGCGCGCAGTGCTGAAAGAAATCAGCGCGAGTGACGGCGGCATTATCCTCTTTATCGACGAGCTGCATACCATTGTCGGCGCGGGCGGGGCGGAGGGCGCGATGGATGCCGGCAACATGCTGAAACCCATGCTGGCGCGCGGCGAACTGCGCATGATTGGCGCGACTACGCTGGACGAATATCGACAGCGCATCGAAAAAGACGTCGCCCTGGAGCGCCGCTTCCAGCCCATCTTTGTCGACCAGCCCGGCGTCCCCGATACCATCAGCATCTTGCGCGGATTAAAAGAACGGTACGAAGTGCATCATGGCGTGCGCATCCAGGATGGCGCTGTCATCGCCGCCGCCACGCTCAGCCAGCGCTATCTGCCCGACCGCCAGCTGCCCGACAAAGCCATCGACCTGATTGACGAAGCCGCCGCCCAGCTCAAAATGGAGATCGACAGCAAACCCGCCCAGCTCGACCAAGCCGAGCGGCAGATTATGCAGCTCGAAATCGAACGCGCCGCCCTGCGCAAAGAAAAAGACGCGGCATCGAAGCAGCGGCTCGAAGACCTGGAAGGCGAGCTGGCGGATGCGCGCGAATCACTTTCGGGCTTGTTGGCGGTTTGGCAGCATTCAAAAGCGGTAATCGAGGGGCTTTCGCATATCAAGGCGCAATTGGATGAGGCGCGCATGCAGTTAGAGCAGGCTGAACGCCGCAACGACCTCGAGAGCGCGGCGCGATTGCGTTATGGCGAGCTGCCCGCGCTGGAGAAAGCGCTGCAAGAGCGGGAGGCGGCAATCAACGCGATGCGCCAAGCCGGTAGCTTGATGCTCAAGGAAGAAGTGGATGCCGATGAAATCGCCGCTATCGTCAGCCGCTGGACAGGCGTGCCAGTCGCGCGCCTGTTGGAAGGCGAAGTCGAGAAGCTGCTGCGTATGGAAGCGCATTTGCACGAGCGCGTGGTCGGGCAAGAGGCTGCTGTGCGGGCTGTATCCGCCGCGGTTCGCCGCAGCCGCGCTGGCTTGAACGATACCAACCGTCCGCTGGGCGCGTTCCTGTTCTTGGGTCCCACCGGCGTCGGCAAAACCGAAATGGCGCGCTCGCTGGCGCACTTCCTCTTCGATGATGAAGCGGCGATGCTGCGCATTGATATGAGTGAATATGGTGAAAAACACAGCATCGCCCGGTTAATTGGCGCGCCACCCGGCTATGTCGGTTATGAAGAAGGCGGGCAGCTCACCGAAGCCGTGCGCCGCCGTCCTTACACCGTCTTGCTGCTGGATGAGATCGAAAAAGCGCACAGTGACGTCTTCAACATCTTCCTGCAGGTCTTCGATGACGGGCGGCTGACCGATGGGCAGGGGCGCACGGTTAACTTCAATAATTGCCTCATCATCATGACCAGCAATGCCGGCAGCAGCTTGATCAAGCAGATGGGCGGCGAAGCGGGACAACGCAGCGCCATTCTGCGCGAGCTTGACCGGCATTTTCGCCCCGAGTTTCTCAATCGGCTGGATGAAATCATCACCTTTCACAGCTTGACGCGCGAGCACATCAGCCGCATCGCCGAGCTGCAACTGCGGCATTTGCGGGACGCGCTGGCTGAGCGCCGCATCAAGCTGGAGCTGAGCGCCGCGGCAATGGCGTTGCTCTCGGAGGCAGGATGGGACCCTGTCTATGGCGCGCGGCCACTCAAACGAGCCATCCAGCGCCTGGTGAGCGACCCGCTGGCGCTGGCTTTGCTCAATGGCACGGTCGGCGAGGGCGATACGGTCTGGCTGGAGAAAAGCGCGAAGGGCGATTCGCTGGAGATTATGATGGAACCTGCGAAAACCGCCTAGTCGATCAGTCGGTGGGCGGTGGCACGGGCAGGTCGGTTTCGGCGGCGCTTTGCCATTTTTTGCCGACATCAACCAGCATGACCGGGATGCCATCGCGAATGGGATACTTGTAGCCGCTGTCGTCACAGACCAGCCAACTGTCTTTGACGAGGCGCAGCCGGCCCGGGTCGTCGCCTTTGTCGGTGTAATGCACAGCGACCGGGCAGCGCAGGATCTTCAGCAAATCTTCGGAAACCACCGCCATCGCTTGCTCTCCCGGCTTATGGACACAATCCGCGCACGTTTTGCTCCCAACTTCGGGGGCTCAATGGCAGTATAGCCGCGCGGGGGCTATGCGTCAAATCGGGCGAGTCGCCGCCTCGCCCCTACACGAGATCTCTGTGCCTCTGTGGCAAATAGTATTTGACGCGATTGCCCGATAGGAGCGCTGACGAAGCCGCCAAGCGCGACTATACTAAAGCGCGAACTTCCGCCGAGCCGAGCCGCCCATGCGCAGTCGACGCCAGCTATTCATTCTCGTCAGCCTCTTCGTCAGCGTGGCATCGCTGCTGCTAATCCTGCGCGATGTGCCTATGGGCGATGTGCTGGATGCCATGCGCGGCGCCGATGCGCGTTATTTGCTGGCGGCGGTTTTTGTCGCTTCGCCCCTGGCTTTGTTTTCGCGGGGAGTGCGCTGGTGGGGCTTGCTGAGTCGGCGGCTGCCACTGAGCCAAGCGGCGCACATGGTCAATATCATGTTCCTGGGCAACCAACTGCCTTTGCGGCTGGGCGAAGTGGCGCGCAGTGTGCTGGCGGCGCGGGCTGGCATACCCTTAGTTACTTCCGCCACCAGCATCGTTGTCGAGCGGCTGATTGATACCTTGGTCGTTGTGCTGCTAATCGCGCTGAGCCTCAGCCAATTGCCCGATGCGCCACCCGAAATCAGCGAGACGGCGGCTTTGGCAGGCGTGGCGGCTTTGGCGGGCTTCATAGCGCTGCTGGCTTTGGCGACTTCGCCGGCTTTCGCCGAGCGCGGGCTGGGAAAGCTACAGTCCGTCCTGCCCTGGCTCAAGCGCTTGCCATTGGAATCGGCATTGGCTTACCTGCTGGATGGCTTAAAGCCGCTGACCGACCCGCGCGCGTTGCTGCACAGCCTGGTGTGGACGGCGCTGGCTTGGGCATTTTCCATACTGCATTACTTCCTGCTGCATCAAGCGCTGGGCATCGTGCCTGACTCGCCTTATGGATTCCCGCTCGGGGTATCTCTGGCGGCGCTGAGCCTGGCGCTGCCGGTCAGCATTGCCGGGCTGGGACCTTTCGAAGCGTCCATCGTGCTCTCGGGTTCGCTGGTGGGCGTGAGCGCGCTGGAATCACTTTCGCTGGGCTTCCTGCTGCATGGCTTGACGGTCTTCAGCTACGCGCTCTGGGGTGGCATCGGCATGTTGGCGCTGGGCGTATCGCCGAGTTATGCCTTTGCCAGCCGCGAGCCAGTCGATTAATCGCGCGTCAAGTATTCATGCACCAGCGACTGAAAATGATGCACGCCATTCTCACGCAGGACCGAGAAGCGCCCGCGGTCGTAGGCATTCGATAACAAGCCGCGCTGCACCCATTCGCACAATTCGATGTCTTCCTGCTGGATTTGGTCGCTGAAGGCAATGATCTGCTGCATGCTCTCCCAGCCTTCGCCGGTGCCGGGCGTCTCGAAGTACCACTCGAAGATCGTCAATGTTTTATCATGCCCTAGCGGCAGAATGATATTGATGGAGGTGTTATCCAGGTAGGCATTCAGCATGACATTGGGGAAGATCCAGTAATAGAGGGCGTCTTGCTCGCCTTCGCCGCTGCGCACATAGCGTCGGTCGCGCACTTCGCCGGGCGCTACCTCCCGGATGGGCGCGTGCTGCTTGGAATAGTGGCGATAGGTATCGACGCGGTATTGGTCGTAGTCGACTTCGCGGAAGAGACCCGGGTGGGCGATGGGCAGGTGATAGCCTTCCAGGTAATTGTCGACATAGACTTTCCAGTTGCAGTTGATGATGTAATCGCGACGTTCGATCAAGCGCATTTGGTCGAGCTTGAAGCCAGCCGCCAGGATTTCGCTGTGGATGTCGCCATAGATTTGCTGCATGGGCGCGGCTTCGGCAGCCAGGTTAACGAAGACCCAGGGTCCCCAGGCTTCCACGCGCAGGGGCTGCAAGCAAACTTCATCGGCATTCCAGTTCTGCACGCCTTCAAACTCTGGCGCGCGCAGCAGCTTGCCATCCAGGTCATAAGTCCAGCCATGATACTTGCACTGCAAGCTCTTGCGGTTGCCACGGCCTTGCGCGACGACAGCCGCGCGGTGCGGGCAGACATTGTAAAAGGCGCGCAGTTCACCTTGCCGGTTGCGCACGACGACCAGCGGCTGGTCGAGCACTTCACAGGCGAAAAAGTCGCCAACCCGCGCGACATCTTCCAGCCGCCCGACTGGCTGCCAGGTGCGGTAAAAGATTTTCTCCGCTTCCAGGCGCAAGAAGTCAGGCTGCGTATACCAGCGCGCTGGCATGGTGGCAGCTTGCGCGAGGTCGGTGGCGGGGGTATAGTCGCTTAGGTCTGGTGCGTTCATCTCGTCTCGCTCCCGGTCGGCTTGACGCTCATTTATGATGCAAGTGTAGGTTATTACAAAGATTTTACGAATGCTGAAGCTGGGTCTGGCGCTTTTTCGTATACTGAAAATAGAGCGAAGAGCTTGTTTTCGGTGGGGAGTGTGCCGAGTCCCGGTCAGTATTAACAGCATAATACAAGCCCGCCAATACGGAGAACAATAGCCGTGCAGAAATTCTTCCGCTTGTTTTGGGTACTGATACTGCTGCTCAGCCTGGGCTGGGCAATCGGTGGCTCGCTAGTCGCATCAGGCAACGTCAACGTCGATGATGGCGGCGTGAGCGAGCAACTGCTTGAAGACATTGTCATCTTCGCCGATGGCTTGAATATGCCGCCAGAAATCCAGCCATGGATGTTATTCCTCATCACGGGCGTGCCGCTGGCTTTGTTGGCGCTTTTCTTTGCCTGGCGCAATCATCAGGCGCTAGCGATGCACGCAAAAGCGAAAGGTCATGAGCGCCGGGACCGCCAGGTGACACTGGCTATCACCTTGCTGTCGCTGGTTTGCGCGGGGCTGCTCTGGCATGCCAGTGGCATTGAGGCGCAATATGCGGAAGCGCCGCTTGAAGACGGTAGCAACGGCTTGACAGTCATAACCTATCCTGTGCGGCTTTTCGTTACATTCGTGCATGAAGCCGGTCATGCCTTGGCGGCGCTGCTGACGGGCGGGGAGGTGCGGAGCTTCACCGTTTCGCCCAATGGCTCGGGCTTGGCGGTTACGGCGGGTGGCAGTGAATCGCTGATTTTGCCAGCCGGCTATCTTGGCGCTGCCTTGTTTGGGTCGCTGCTCTTTTTGCTCAGCAGCCGCGCGCCGTCGTTGACCCGCGCCTTGTCGCTGCTGCTAGGCATTGGCATCATCGCGCTCACGGTACTCTTCGCCCGCCCGGATGCCAGTGGCAACCTAACCGCGCTGCTGGTGGGCTTGGGATATGGCGGGGGGCTGGTGCTATTGGGGTGGCTTGCGCCGCAGGGCATCGCGGTCTTCTTGCTGAATACACTGGCGATCCTGGTCGGGCTTAATGCCGTCTTCGACCTGACCTATCTGGTTGCCAACCCGGGCATCGGCAGCGCGAATGTACTCAATGACGCCACCGCTTTTTCACAGCGGGTCGCGCCGCTGCTGCCGCCGTCGGTTGTGGCTTTGCTGTGGGCGGGCATCGCCGTGATGATGATGGGCGCGGCTATGTATTTCGGCTTGCTCAAACCAATGCGCAGCGAGTTTGCGGACGGCAGCTAAGTTGTGAGTGGGCAGGGCCTGCCACGAGTGATTTTCGGAGACACAGAGTAGAGGAGCGGAGACATGCTTAGGACATTTGTAGAGCGCAAGGTTCGGCGGCAGATTGTGCGGCGCAGCCTAACCATCTCGGCGCTGGGCTTCGCGGCAATCCTGGCGATGTGGAATACGCCAGCATTGTCTGGCTTGATGCGCCCGCTGCGCATGTTCACCAACAATATCCATGGCGGTTTGAGCGCATTCGCCATGCAGATTAGCGGCGGCAGCGTCGAGAGCTTCACCCTCTCCGAGGCTGGCGCATACACCTTGCTCTTTCAGGATGGGGCGGAAGCGCTGATTATGTCGGCGGGTTATTTGGGTTCGGCGCTGTTGGGCGCGCTGCTCTTCTATCTGGTCAATCGCGCGCCCCACCTGCTGCGCGGCTTGTCCATCCTGCTGGGCATCTTCACGATAGGTTTCCTGGCGCTCTTCATCCGCCCTGATGTGGCTGGCGACTGGCTGTCTATGCTGGTGTGCATGGGCTTTGGCGCGCTGCTGATCTTCCTGGGGCTGACTGGCACGGGGGATATCAATCAACTGCGTTCACGCAAATCCATCACGCAGGTCGTTTTATCCATCATCGCGCTGATGACGACGCTGCATATCGTGCTGGACTTGCCGGCCGTGCTGCAAGTCCCCGCCATGAGCGGCGACACGATCACCAACCCGGTCGCTTACTTCGCCGATTATGTTATGCCCGGCGCGTCGGTGGAAATGGTCGCCTATAGCTGGAGCGCCATCGCCATCGGGCTTTTGGGCATCGCCTGCAACTATGCGATTATCCGCCCGCTGCGGCAAATCCCCAAGAACGACGACATCGTTTGAATCTGAGCCCCCAGCCCCTTGCCGCCAGAACGGGGGCGGGGAGTTAATCCAGCGATTTCGCGGCAAGGAAGCCCCTCCCTCATTTTTTGGGGAGGGGTTTGGAGTGTGGGGGAGCTAGCGTCGAAATTGCGTGCCTTCCCACTCCGCAAACAGCCCTTGCAGCTTCAGACGTTGGTATTTCCCCGTTGAAGTAACCGGGATTTCGCTGCCGAAGACGACGGCTTTGGGCGACTTTTCGAATGTTAGCTGCGCGCGACAAGCGTCTAAAATGCCCGCGGCGGTCAGTTGCGCGCCGGCTTCCGGCACGATGTACGCGCCGACCTCTTCGCCATAATAAACATTGGGAAAAGCGATAGCCAAGCCCGCTTTCACGCCGTCTATCGCCAGCAAGGACTCTTCAATATCAAAGGGGCTGAACTTGACGCCGCCGCGGTTGATCAACTCTTTGATGCGCCCGGTGATGAAAAAGAAATCTCGCCCACCCTCTCCGCGCAGAAAGAAGCCTTCATCGCCGCTGCGAAACCAGCCGAACTTAAATGTCTCGGCATTGGCATCAGGGCGCTTGAAATAGCCTTGCATGATGTTGTGCCCGCGGATGCATATCTCGCCGCGTTCGCCCTCCGCCAGACGCTCGCCGCTGCCATCAGCAGAGAAGATCGCCATCTCGTTGGGCTCAATCGGACAGCCAATGCTGGGATAGCCATGCGCGAGCAGCCAGCGCTGGTTCGCCGCCCAAGACAAGCTGATGGGCAAGAAGCAGGAATAACAAGTCGATTCGCTCAAGCCATAGCCGTGCAGGATTGTGAAACCAAATAGCTCGCTGAACTCTTTCGCCAGCGCCACGGACAAAGTGCCAGCGCCACAGATGAAATGGCGGAAATGCCTCAAGTCGCGGCGGTTGATGCCCGCGCCGAAGATCGTATCGCCAGCCGCCTGCTGCGCACGCCCGTATTCAATTAGAAATTGCAGCAAAGTCGGCACAACACTGACCACATTCACGCCCTCGCGCGCGATGCGCTCCCAAAAGCGACTGGCGCTGAAACGGCTGTTGAGCACGGTCGAGCCGCCGACCGTGAGCGGTGCCATGATAGTAACGACGATGCCGTTGACATGATGAATAGGCAGCACGCACATGGTTCGCTGGTTGCCGGTGATGGCTTGCCACTGGGCGATGCCCTGCGCGTCCACCAGCAGGTTGTATTGCGACAGGATGACGCCTTTGGGACTGCCGGTCGTGCCGCTGGTATAGACCAGCAGCGCCTCGTCATCCAGCCCGGCTGTGGCTGCGCCGCCTTCGCCCAGTGGCAGGTCGGCGGCTTTCGCGCCTGAGTCATCGCCCAGGTAGGTGGTTGGGCGATCACGCAGCGCCGATTGAAAATGAATTCTCGCGTCCGATGCTCCGCCGCCGACCTGCACAATCTGCTGGATGTTGGGCGCGCCGCCATTGCCATCTTCGCCGCTGATGATGCCTTCAGCGCGCTGCATGTATTCCGCCCGCGCCAGGCAGACTTTCGCTTCGCTATTGCGCAGGATAAAGGCGATGCGTCGGTCGTCTTCGGCGACATTCTGGGGGGCGACAGCCGCGCCAATCACCCAGCAGGCAAAATAGATGATGACATTGTCGCTGTGGTTAGGCGAGATTGTGGCGACGCGATCGCCCCGGCGCAGCCCCAGGTCTTCGTAGAAAAAATTGGCGGCTTGATGCGCGAGCGCCGTAAACTCCGCATAGCTATACTCCCTGCGCGCGCCAGCCTCGTCGTAGAAGATAAGGAAGGGCTTGCGTGGCGAAACCTTGCTGTGCAGCGCCAGCACATCACGAATGTTGCGAAATGGCGCTTTGCGCTGGTCCTGGCGCGCGCCTGCTTTCGTATGCGCGCGAAGCAGATTGGCTTGGGTCTGCGCATCCAACTGCTGCGACATGGCGATTCCCTTCCCTGGCGGCGGTCTCTGGACGGGATATTTTACCCACATAGGCGCGCGCGGCATAGCGATATGGGGAGTGGCTAGTTGTATAGTCCCAGAGTAAGATGGGTGGGTTTTTGGTGAAAT
>VXNO01000093.1 GCA_009840575.1 Chloroflexota bacterium
TTGGGACTGGCGTGATTGTGTCTGTCGGCAATGGCGTGATTGTGTCTGTCGGCAGAGCTGTGCTCGTGTTCGTTGGCAGTGGCGTGATTGTATTCGTTGGCAGCGGCGTACTTGTGTCTGTTGGAACAGGTGTATCGGTTGGCGTATTCGTGAGCGTCGGCGTCATGGTCGGCGTCGGCGGCAGGTCAACCGTGAATGGCAGTGTGATTGTGCTCGTCTCGCCCCCGGCATTGGTTACGGTCACCGCGGCTTCGTGCTCGCCATCCCCCAAACTTTCAGCAGGTATCGTGAATGTATCCGCCTCGACTGGCTGGGGAGCGCCGTCATCGTAAGCCACTTCAATGCGCTCGATTTCGGTCTGCCCGCCTGTTTCAATCTGCACCTCTTGCGCGGCGTTGATGATACTGTCCGCAGCCAGCCCGCTCAGCTCGACAGTCGGCGGCAAGGCGGCGACTTCAAATTCGACAGTTCGCGTGGATTCCGCGCCGGCTTCATCCACCGCTGTGATGGTGATGGCGTTGAGGCCTGGCGGCAGGTTGACTGCCTCAATCACGAAGTCCAGTTGATTGCCAGAAATCGTATGCGGCAGCTCGGGCTCAATGCGCAGGCTGGCGATGGGCGATTGGCTTTCGACGCTCACCGTCCCCGCCAGCCGGTCGGCAAGGACAGTCTCGGCGGAGATGCCGGCAATCTCCAGACGTGGCGGAATGGCATCAACCTCGAACTCGCGCACGACCGTGGTGGTTTGGCCGCCGGCATTGGTGGCGCGGATGCTGAGTATATGCCCTTCGCCCGGCAGCAGCGCAAAGGGATCCAGGTCAAATTCATAGGGCGCTTCGCTGTCGGTCTGTACGACTTCGCCATCGACGATGAACTCGACCTGGGTGATTTCGGTCTGCCCGCCTGCCTCGACGACGATGGCTTCGGTGTCGGATATTTCTTCTTCGGGCGGTGGCACAAAGTCATCAGCCAGCGTTGGCGGCAGCGCAGCTACTTCAAACTCCGCGCTGACTGTGCCGATATCGCCTTCCACATCCGCAACTGTGACATCCAACTGGTGCTCGCCTGGCTGCAACTCAACTGGCTCGATGGTGTAGCTGGGTTCAGTGGAGACTAGCTCGCCATCCAGGACGACCTCGACAGATTCGATATCCTGGTCGGCGCGGATTTCGACGGTGATGACCGTGTCCTCGGCGATTGGCGCGATGAAGAGTTCATCGGGCAAGAAGAGCAGCGGGATGGGGATTGGCGCGCGCAAAAAGGCGTTGCCGGCGCTGCTGCCGCCATCGGGACCAGCGACATTCAGGCTGAAGTCGTAGCGCGTGCCATCGGCGGGCACATCGGCGCGGAGGGTGATGATGTATTGGCTGCGGAAGACAAAAGCCAGCTCGCTGAAGATAGCGGTCAGTTCCTCTGGCTCGGGCGAGTCGTAGAATGCGGCGTTGGATTCAGCGGCGATGGCTTGCAAAAAGTGGCGGTCAATGTCCCAGCCCAAGCCGATTGCATACACTGGCACGCCATTGATGGTGGCGGCGCGGATGCTCTCCGGGCGGGTGCTCTTGCTGACATTGCCATATTCGCCGCCATCGCTGAGGATGACGACAGCGCGGCGAGGCAAAGGCGCTTCCGCCGCCAGCTCGATCCCGCGCAGCGTCGCGTCATACAGCGCGGTGGGCCCGCCATACGCGAAATTGTCTAGCTGGTTCAAGAGCAGGCTACGGTCGGTGGTGAAGCCAACTACATTGCGCACCGAGTAATCAAAGAGCAAGATGGCGACGGGGTCATCTTCGCCCAAGCCATTGATGAAGGCGCGCGCGGCGGATTTCGTCAGCTCCAGCGGACGTCCCGCCATGCTGCTGCTGGTATCGATGACCAGCACAGTGGCAAATGCCAGCTCGTCATCCGTCACATTTTCGACCTTCAGCACCTGCCCGTAGTCCGCCAGTTCACCGCCCAGGCTGAAATCTTCCACGCCCAAGCCGGAGACCAACTTCCCGCTGGCATCCAGCACGCTGGCATGGATCGTAACCTGCTCAAGGTCGGTTGAGTCGATGCCGATGATATCGATATGGATGCTAGAATCTTGCGCCGATGCCATAAGGCAGGACAACAGCAGCAGGACTGCGAAGAAAGCTCGCAAGGCGCGTCGGTTCAACTCAAGCTCCCAAGCGCATTCCCGTAGTGATTGCACAAACAAATCGCTATAGCGCGCACATTCGCGCATGTAATTTTGTCAGTGTGCATTATTCTGATTATAGTCGCATGTTGTGGCAATGGCAGTAGCAATCCTCGAATTGATTTCTTGCCAAAGAGGCGGCAAAGCAATCGCAAGGCAAGTATAGTTGGGGATTTCGCCTGGAAATAAGCGGGCTTGTCGGGCAGAATAGGCAGTTGTGCATAGCGACGACGGGATGTAGACATGAGCATATTGCGATTGACGAGCGCGCTGATGGTTTTGCTGGCGGTATTTTCAGCTGCTGTGGCGCAAGCCGCCCCCAGCCCGCAGGAACTCTGTGATACCAGCGAGCCAGCGCCCTTGACGCTTATGCAATTCGAAATGCCAGAGTTCGTGCTCGAGCCGGGCGTGGATTACCGCGCCATTCTTTGCACCAGCGCCGGCGCGATTTATGTTGACCTCTATGAAAAGCTGACGCCGCAGACAGTCAACAACTTTATCTTCCTGGCCCGGCAAGGTTATTACGACAGCACGAGCTTCCACCGCGTCATCCCTAACTTCATGGCGCAAGCCGGCGACCCGACTGGCACAGGGCGCGGCGGGCCTGGTTATCAATTCGGCGATGAGCCGGTCGGATACTTGGTCTTCGATCGCCCCGGTCTGCTGGCGATGGCGAATGCGGGACCAGGCACCAATGGCAGCCAATTCTTCATCACGACTGCGCCGACTCCACACTTGAACCACAAGCATACCATCTTCGGCGATGTGCTGGTCGGCGCTGAGGTTGTCGAGACAATCCGCGAGCGCGACCCCGCCACCGCTACGCAAGTCGGCGAAACCCTGCGCACTGTGCTGGTCATCAGCGACCTCGCCACCGTGGATAATAGCGCGGCGCTTGAGACACTGCCGGCGCAGCAAGACGCGGTCCTCGCCGCTTTTGAGGCATTCCGCGCCAGTTTCCCGCCCAGCCTGCCCAGCAACCCGGACACATCGGGCTCGTTTGACGCGCAGCAAATCAGCGCCGGCTTGCCAGAGGGCATGCGCAGCGACTTCTTGGACTATGCCGAAAGCTATGGACACGACTATCGCTACCGCGTGCAAGCTGAGAATGTCGACTGCGAGCCGGCTATCTATTTCTCTTCGCTAGGCTATCAAGTCGATATTTTTGCGGATGCGCAAGCTGCCATCGACGCTTTGTCTGACCCGTACATCGCAGAGTTGATGCAAAGCCAAGACTATGAGGCAGTCGAGCCTGGGGTCAATGCTTACTTGCGCGAGGTGCCGACCTGCGCTGACGAGGCTGGCTGGCAGATGCTAGCTCTTTATACGACCGGTCGCTATCTGGTTGCGCTGGATGTGCTGGTCGGGCAAGCGGTTTTGCAGCAGGCGGGCGTATCCCCACAGGCATTGCTGGCGAACCTGTCCCTGCAAATCGAGCCGGGCTTCAGCGACATCTTCCGCCGCGAGATCCGCTAAAGCCGCCGTCGCAGCGCGTCTAGCAACTCATCCCGCTCGGGGCGCTGGCAGATTTCCAGCGCCTCGATGAAGAGCGGCACATCATCCCGCCGCGCAACCCGAGCCATTCGCAGCAAGCGCTTGCTGAGGTCTGCGTCACGCGCCGCCGCCATCATCACCAGCCCGTAGCGCCGCAGATCGACATGTCGCGTCTGCAAAATCAGCCCTTCCAGTGGCTCATAGAGGGCTGCCTGCCTGCCGTCTATCACGCAATTGATGATGCCCATGCTGGCGGTAGCTTGGTCAATCCCGCGGTATTGCGCCAGCAACTGCGCATACAGCGGGGTCGGAAAGTCCGCGCCCAGCGATTCCAGCGCTTTGCCTACCAATTCGCCGCGGCCCGTGCGCGCCATGGCTTCGCCCGAGCGCAGCAGGAATTGGTAGATGGGCAGATACTGGTCTGCCGCCACCAGGACATCCAGTGCGGTCATAGCGGGCTCGCAATTAAAAACGGAAGTATGCTCTTCGCCTAAGAATCGCGCGGCATAGAGCAGCGCCAGCGGCGGACTAAGCGGTGCCAGCCCCGCCAGCGCGACCGCCCGCAGATTTTGCGCTACATCGGTCACGGGCTGCAGGTGATAGGTCGCCACGCCTAGTTGGTAAATATCGCCATCTGCGGGATGAGCGATATGCACCAGCAGGCGCGTCAAAGCCTCGCGCAGCAAGCCGGCTTTGTCGCGGCGCGGCTCATCAAAGTAGGCCAGGCATTTGCGCCGCAGGGTCGGGCGGTGGCTTTCATCCAACCTCGCCAGCACAGGCGGCGAACTCAACGCGCGCAGGCATTCATCCACTAACGCCCGGCGCTGCGTCCGCGCCAGCAAGTGTAGCGCGGCGTCTCGCTTATCGACGGCTATATCAGCGCTGCGCAGTTCCGCTGTCAATTCGCTTTGCGTGGCTGCCATGCCGCTAAGGGCTGATGCCGAATCGCGTTGCGCAAGCCATCAGCTCTTGCCAGGTCGCCGCGGGCAGCGGGATGCCGCTTGCTAGCCGTTCGCGCCGAGTCCGCGCTTCAACTTCGCCGGGCACCAGCACTTCGCCCTCCAGCGGGTCGCTTTTGACATAGTCGATGACCGCCTCCACCTGCTGGCGGAAGGTATCGGCAGAGCCAAAGCGGGCGATATCCAGCATCAGGATGATGGTGCCCCAGCGGTCTTCCTGCGGCGGCTGCGCGGACGAGGGCAGCGACGCCATCAAACTGAAGAGACCGACCATGAAGCCCAGCGCATAGCCCTTATGCCCAACGGAGGGCGAGCCCAGTGGCCGCAGCGCGCCACCGGCTTGCAGCTGATTGGGGTCGCGGGTTGGCTGCCAGTCGGCATCGACGATCCATTCATCCGGCAGCAATTCGTCTTTGGCGACCGCCACCATGACCTTGCCCGCTGCCGACATGGAGGTGGCGAAGTCCAGCACCAGCGAGCCGTGCGGACCGCCAGGCAAGCCCATGGCGATGGGGTTCGCGCCGACCTTGCGCCCTGTGCCATGCAGCGGCACCACCACCGAGCGGGGCCCGCCGATGCAGCCATCCCAGATCATAGACGCCAAGCCCGCCGCCGCGCCCATTTCAGCATAAGCACCCAGCCGCCCGGTATGCCCTTCGTGATACATCGAGACCAGCCCGATGCCCTGCGCCTGCGCCATTTGAATGGCGAGTTCGCTTGCCTGTCGGGCGATCACTTGTCCGAATGTCCAGTTGCCACAAATTTGCGCCATAGACGCGCTTTGACTGACGATGTCTGGCTCGGCGCGCGGGTCAAGCCTTCCCGCGTCAATCGCGGTGACGTAATGCGGCGTTCGCAAGACGCCATGCGAATCGTGCCCAGCCAGGTTGGCAGCCACCAGATGCTCGGCGACGATCGCGGCATAATCAGCCCGCGCGCCCGCCTCCGCGAGAATGTTTTTGATGAGCCGGGTCAGCGGCTCTGCTTGCACGATGGGCATGATGATTCCTTCCTTAAAAAGTGAGCTTTCCTGGATTGCCTTCTGCTATGCGCTCAGTCGCGCAGGCGCAAGCTGTATTCATTGCGCTCCCACATACGAATGACCGCGCCCGCCTCATCCAGCTCGAAGCGCAGCGTCTCGTTGGACTGCCCGCGCTGCTTGAGCCGGAAGGTATGCGGACTGTCGGTCGGCTCAAGCACGGTCGGCGCTTCATCCAGCCAATCCAGGCTGATGACTTGCAGCTGCCCCGCGCGGATTACGACTTTTTGGCGCGCCCATTCACTCTCATAATTGCCGACATAGCGCGCCCATTCCGGTTGGGCATCCGCTGCCGCTTCCTGCAATTTCGCCAGCTCGGGCAGCAGCAGCTTAAATGCCTGGCTGACAACCTCATGCGGGTCGCTGCCCAAGGCATTCGTGAGCACGATGAGGCCGGCTTTTAACTCGCGGCACAGCGAAAACAGCGTTAAATAGCCCGGATAGCCGCCACCGTGCCCGCTGATGACCCGGTCATTCATGCGATACAGACCGACCCCCAGCCCATAACCACCTTCCCAGCCATCGCCCATAAAATGGATGCGGTGCATATCCAGCAAGCTGTAGCAGCTGAGCACAGCGCTTTCGTGGCTGACCAAGTGAAAGGCGGCGTATTTGACCAGGTCATTGACGCTGGACGCAAAGTTGGCTGATGCTTCGAAGCCCTTCATCAGCCAAAATGGCAGGGCATCGCGCCGCCCGTCGGCTCGTTCGCGCGTATAGCCGGTGGCCAGCAGCGGGTCATCGGCGCTGGGGATGGGGCGTGTCTCGCGCATGTCGAGCGGGTCCAAGACATGCTCTTGCAAATAATCCGCCCAGCTTTGCCCGCTGACCGACTCGATCACCCCGCCCAGCAGCGAATAACCCAGATTGCTGTAAGCGAAGGCGGCGTAGGGCGGGCGGGTCGGCGCTCTTTTTTGTGTATCGGCGACGAAGCTGTCCCAGTCGGGCGCGGCGCATTCTGTCCACATCGGGTTGCTGGAATCGCGCGGCAAACCCGAGCTATGCGTGAGCAGGTTGCGAATGGTGATGGCGGGCGCGTCTTGGTAGCGCAAGTCGAACCAACTCAGGTGGTCGCTCACCGCGTCATCCAGGCGCAGCGCCCCGGCATCCCGCAGCTGCAGGATGGCGGTCGCTGTGAATGTTTTGGTGATGCTGGCGATGCGGAAGCGCGTATCCAGCGTAACCGGCCTTTCTTTCTCGATATCCGCCCAGCCGTAGCCCGCGCCCCAGAGCAACTCACCATCATAAACCACGCCGATAGCCAAGCCGGGTTGACGCCACCGCTGTCGCTGATGCGCCGCCCAGTCATCGAGTATGTTTATGGCTGTTGCCAGGTCGGGCTGTTCCGCTAATAAAGGGTGCGCCAAGATATGCCTCCAATTTCGCTGCCTGCGTCAATCTCGCGCATTGTAGCGAATGCAGGGCAATCATATCAAAAACTATTTGCCACGGAGGCGCGGAGGCATAGAGATTTAGTGTAGGAGTGAGGTGGTGACTCGCCCGTTTCAATTTACTCGACGGTAAAAAATTTGGTAGTGGTCACTTGGTAAGTGATGCGACCTCGCGATTGTATTCAATGATG